>CAWUJR010000825.1:0-1500 GCA_963922375.1 uncultured Robbsia sp. | reverse complement strand
CATCGGACGCTGAGCAGTGCGTGGGGCGGCGAGCGACGACGGTTTGCGCCGGGGGGCCGCTGCTTCGGTTGACGGGGCCGAGGCCTGCTGGTTCGACATCAATGCGAGCGGGTCGAAGTCACGCAATTCGCCCTTGAAGGCAAAACTGGCATCGGTGTCGCGCTTCAACGTGCCGCTGCCTCGCGCGCTGCCCTTACCCGCTGTCAGTTGCAGATCGTTGAAGGCGGTTTGTGACGGCGTCGCCGTGACCGTCGCGCGCAAACCGAGCGCCGCCGACGCATCGTCGAGGTGCACGGTAACATGCTGCGTGTTGCCATCCAGGCCGATCGCGACTTTACCGCTCAGCGACGTCGGGCGCAGCGCGGCGTGAAGCGCGTGCAGATCCAGTTTCGCGATATCGACGTTCAATTGCCCGCTGCCGTGCACGATCGCGCCTTGCCCGGTCAAGGTGGCGTCCTTCACCAAATGCACCGTGAGTGCATCGATGCGCTGGCGCGCCGCATCCAGATGCACGACTGCATGCGCATCGATCAGCGGCAGCAGGTGCGCGTCCAGTGAGCCCGGCGTCGCATTGACGATCGACACCGGGCCTGAGACGACCATGGTCGCTACATGGGGCGCGTGCGGCACGTGCCCGTTGCGCTCGGGTTGGAGCTGGGCGCGGATCGTCAGATCAGCGGACGGCGCGCTCGGACTGAATGCCTGCGGATTCAGATGATCGGCGGCAATGGACACCTGCTTGAAGGGCACGTCGGCAAACGGCGTCGCCTCCAGATGCGCGCGGGCGGCCAGCTTCATCCCAGACGCATGAACATCCGCAATCGGATCGGTCAGCGTCCCCGACACGGTGGCCGAGACACTGACCGGGTGCTCACCCACATTCCCGGCGAAAGCCGCCACACCCCTCACCACGAACGGCGCAACGCCGTCCAGCATCAACTGCGCGTGCGCTTGACCGTATGGCGTCGTGACCCGCTCGAGCACCACGCGATGGTGCCTGCCATCGCTACTGCCGTGGAACGCGATGTCGTCGATCTGTGTCACCGCCGTGCTCCCCGCACTGTGCAGCGCAATGCGGTCGATACGAATATCACGGAGATCGAACCGCAGCGGCGACGTCAACGTGTGCGGCAACGAAAGCGTCGATGACGGTGTCGATGGTTTCGGTGGCCCCGGATGCACGTCCACGGTTCCCACGCGCAGATACTCGATCGTGAAGCGCCACGGTGCTTGGCTGAGATGCCAGCGACCCGCCAACCGATCGATTCGGATATCCACTCCCGCGTCACGCCATTCGACTTGATGCAGGCGCACCCCGCTTTGCAACGAGCCCCCATCGAGCGTGCCGCTGAGCCGCGGCTTCAGCAGCTTGGTCGCCGTGTCCCACGCAAAACGGGTGCCGCGATCGGTATGCACGATCCATGTCAGCGCCGCCGCCAGCAACGCGACCAATAGCACCACGAACAGCAGTGCCCGCCCTATCGCCCGACCCAGCCGACG
>CAWUJR010000824.1:0-1505 GCA_963922375.1 uncultured Robbsia sp. | reverse complement strand
GGCAACACCGCCGGTGGCATCGCACAGATGCCAAAACCGGTCTGCGTCAGCTTGATCATCGCAGCCAGCGAATTCACGCAGCTAATACGCGCGTCGCTCAGCCCATGCGATTCGAGATGCCGCACCAGATCCTGGTGCGGCCGGGAATGCCGCGAATACGTGATCAGACGATGCTTGACGAGTGCGCGCATATCCATCGGCGGCAACGCGGTCGCGACGAACGCCATCGGCAATTGGAAAAGCTCGACGCTGCGTATCGATTCGTCGCGCAACACATCGGTCTGAAAGACCAGATCGAGCAGACCGCGGCGCAGCTGTTCGTTCAGATTGAGCGCGGTATCCACTGTCACTTCGACATCCAGATTCGGATACGCCCGGTTCGCATCGGCCACGAAGTCGATGAACCATGAGTGGATCGCGCTATCCATCGCACCGATCCGAATGGCGCCGGCTGCCAGCCGCTGGTCCTGCAGCGAGCCACGCAGTCGCGTCATACAGGTGCTGATCTGCTCCGCATGCTGCAGTACGCGTTCGCCTTCACGCGTAAGCGTCGCCCCTTTCGGATCGCGCGTGAAGAGCTTCGCGTCCAGCTCCGTCTCCAACGCAAGGATGCGGCTCGAAATGGCCGCCTGTGTCGAATGCAATTTCTCTGCAGCAAGACTGAAACTGCGCAGTTTCGCTACCCAGATGAATGTCTCCAGAAACTTCAGATTCACGCGTGCCTCTCCGTCGACAGGGGCTTCGGAGCCTCGGGACTGCGGCACCTCGTCATAAAGTCATGAAAGCGTACATCAAAACGATATTGATCAATAAAAGCGCGATGGCGGTTGGAATCTGTACGCGGATCACCCCGTATTTATCCGGCAACTCCAGCAACGCGGCGGGCACCATATTGTAGTTCGCGGCCATCGGCGTCAGCAAAGTGCCGCAATAGCCGCAGAACATCCCAATGGCCACGATCGGCGCGGGATTGCCATGGAACACCCCGATCAGCACCGGCACCGCCACGCCGCCGGTCATCACCGGAAAGGCGGCGAAGCCGTTGCCCATCACGATCGTGAACAACGCCATGCCGACGCAATAGACGATCACCGCCACGAACCGATAGTCGAGATCGATATACGCGGTGCTCAAATGCGCGACCGCATGGCCGACGCCAGCATCGGCAAAGACCAAGCCGAGCATGCCGAGCAGTTGCGGCAACACCACCGACCACGACAATGCATCGACAAGGCGTCGCGCTTCCTTGACGGACTGGCTCACGGTGTCGCGCGTCAACCAGCAGACTGCGCCCAAGCCGACGATGCAGCCGATCCCGAACGACACCAGCGTCACGTTCGTCTTGTCGAACACCGGCGTGCCGCCCCACACCAAGTGCGGTGCGAGCAGCGTACCGATCACCGTGACCAACGGGATCGTCAACGCCGGCACGAACAACTTGTTGCCGAGCCGCTGCGCGCCGGCCAGTCGCTGTGCAAGCGGACGCTGCGCGCCCTTCGCGCCGA
>CAWUJR010000823.1:0-1506 GCA_963922375.1 uncultured Robbsia sp. | reverse complement strand
GCGGCGCGGGCAGCGGCCAGCGTCGCGTCACGATCGACGCTGATGAACGCGTTCAGATCGGCGGCAGCGCTCACGCGCGCCAACTGATGCTCGGCGAGTTCGACAGCGGAGAATTCGCGCGCGTCCAACGCAGCGCGCAATTCGGTCAGGCTTTTGTCATGCATCTGAGAATCCGGAGTTGAAAGCAAAACGGAGCAAAACGGATCGAAGCGGTGCAACACGGCACCCGCCCCGCGCGACGTTATTCGATGACGCGCGGCACCAGGTACAAGCCGTCTTCCGTGGCCGGCGCATTACGTTGATTCGATTCGCGATCGATCGTCTCGCTCACGACATCGTCGCGCAAGCGCAGCGCGATGTCCTGGATCGCTTCGATCGGGTGCGCCAACGGCTTCACGCCGGACGTATCCACGGCCTGCATCTGTTCGACCAAGGCGAAAAATTGATTCAGCTGATCGCGCATCCGGCCGGCATCGGCGTCGTTCAACTCCAGGCGCGAGAGGTGCTCGATGCGCTTCACATCTGTCAGGGTAAGGGACATGCGGTACCGGAAAAGTCGTTAGGAAAAGTGCGTCCCGGCAAAGCCGGACCCCGCCGCCGAAGCGGCACTGCCGATCATCACGGAGCAGCTTGGCAAGCAGGCGACATCGTTTGTAACACCTGTTACAGCGTGCATGAATTGGGTCGCCAAACCGACTGAGAACTGCCTGCTTTTCGTGCTGGCATCGCCGAATTATAAGGTATGATTACGCACTCGACCCAATCGGGTCGTCCGCTTGCCGCCCTTTCATTGTCTCGCATCGTTTCAGGCGCATCGAATCAGGGATACCGATTCGGGCGCGCGAAGACAGGGCTTCCGTCGCGAATGTGGCACGGGAGTCTGTCGGCGGCAAGTCTGCAAATTCCTCCAGGCAGCTTGTTGACGCGGGGATGAGCGTTGGCGCCACAAGGGCGCCGTCCCGGTGTGGGGAAACCGCACACCCGCGCAAGGCTGTTATTTTTTCGCGGCCACGTCTCAAGCAACGTGGCGCTCAGCGACAGGATCCTGAATGTTCGGTTTTTTTCGCAGCTATTTTTCCAACGATCTGGCAATCGACCTCGGCACCGCCAACACGCTGATCTATATGCGTGGCAAAGGCATCGTATTGGATGAACCTTCGGTCGTCGCCATTCGTACCGAAGGCGGACCCAACGGCAAGAAAACGATCCAGGCGGTCGGCAAGGAAGCCAAGCAGATGCTGGGCAAGGTCCCCGGTAATATCGAGGCCATCCGGCCGATGAAGGACGGTGTGATCGCCGACTTCACCGTAACCGAGCAGATGATCAAACAATTCATCAAGATGGCGCATCAGTCGCGGATGCTGCGCCCGTCGCCGGCGATGATCGTCTGCGTGCCGTGCGGATCGACACAGGTCGAACGCCGCGCGATCAAAGAAGCCGCGCACGGTGCGGGCGCCTCGCAGGTCTATCTGATCGAAGAACCGATGGCCGCTGCAATCGGTGCCG
>CAWUJR010000822.1:0-1507 GCA_963922375.1 uncultured Robbsia sp. | reverse complement strand
GTCGTCGGCGCGGGCATGCACGCGGCCAATCGGCGCGTCACCGGGTCGGCCGCGCGCATCAGATACGGCGTGCTCAACGTCGTCAATGCGGACACCGCAACGGCAATCGGGTAAAGAAAATGGCTGGTGACTTTCAGCGATGTCCCTAGCGACGCGATGATGAACGAAAACTCACCGATCTGCGCCAACCCCATCCCCACTCGCATCGATGTCCGTCCGTCATTGCCCACAACGAACGTCCCTAAACTACAGCTGACGATCTTGCCGACGATCACTGCCAAGGTGATCACGGCGATCGGGAGTGCATAGTGGAGCAACACGCGCGGATCGAGCATCAAACCGATGGCCACGAAAAAGATCGCACTGAACAAGTCCTTGACCGGTTGAATCAGGCGCTCGATCGCATGCACCTGGCGCGATTCGGCGATGATCGCGCCAATCAGGAAGGCCCCCAATGCGATGCTGTATCCCAGCTTGACGACGATCAGACAGAACCCGAAACACAGTCCTAACGTGGTGACCAACAGCACTTCGTTATTGCGAAAGCGGGCAACATAATCGAGCAGGCGCGGCACGACCAGAATGCCCACCACCAGCGACACGGTCATAAACAAGACGAGCTTGCATAACGTCACCGCGACTTCGTATGGATCGACCGATCCACTGCTGGCCACGCCGGAGAGCAGCGCGATCATCGCGATCGCCAGAATGTCCTCGACGATCAGAATGCCGAATATTAATTGCGCGAATCGCTCACGCTTCAACTGCAGTTCGTCGAGCGCCTTGACGATGATCGTCGTCGAGGAAATGGCCAGCATGGCGCCTAGGAACAGCGAATCCATCGCATTCCAGTCGAAAAATTGCCCGATCTGAAAGCCCAGCCACAACATCAGCGCGATCTCGGACAGCGCGGCAATCAGCGCGGTCGTCCCTACGCGCGCCAGTTTCTTCAGACTGAACTCGAGCCCCAATGAAAACAGCAGGAACACCACGCCCAGTTCGGCCAGCGTCGAGATCGTGTTTTCGTCGTTGATCAGCTCGAACGGGGGCGTGTGCGGGCCAATGACCACGCCGGCAAGGATGTAACCCAGCACGACCGGTTGCTTGATACGATGGAAGATAATGGTGATCACGCCGGCAATCGCCATGATGACGGCGAGATCCTGAATAAAGCCGATCGCGTGATGCATCCCAGTCTCTCCGGTGAAAGGCTGCGGGAACAGGCAGCCTGAGTCCTTCCGTCCGTCTGAATGGTGCGTCCTGTACGCCACCCGCGCCTGTTGAAAAAGCCGAAAACGAAAGCTTACTGAAAAAATGGAACAAGGTACATGTAAACATTGACCGGCTGCGCGGTGCACAATCCGTATCGATACGTCGCAAACATAACGAGACGTAGCGATACTTGGCGAAACCCACCGATACGCAGCAAGATTTGCCAAGCAATGCCGCAGCCGGCGTTGCGCGCATCAGCGGCGCTGGATGAGCGGCGCACCCCGCGCGCGCGCTA
>CAWUJR010000821.1:0-1508 GCA_963922375.1 uncultured Robbsia sp. | reverse complement strand
CCGTGGCCTGCACATCGCCGCCCTGCGCACCCACGCCGGGAATCAACAGCGGCATGTCGCCCACGATCTCGCGCACGCGCGCGATCTCCTTCGGGAAGGTCGCGCCTACCACCAGCGACAGCTCCCCGCTCGCGTTCCAGTCACGCGCGGCCTTCTGCGCCACAATTTCGTACAACGGCTTGCCGTCGACGGTCAGAAACTGCAGGTCCGACCCGCCCGGATTCGATGTCCGACACAATACGATCACGCCCTTGCCGGCATGGCGCAGGTAGGGCTCGATCGAATCGAAACCCATATACGGGTTCACCGTGACCGCGTCGGCCTGATAGCGTTCAAATGCCTCACGCGCATATTGTTCGGCCGTACTGCCGATGTCGCCGCGCTTCGCGTCCAGCACGACCGGCAGGCCCGGATGACGCTGATGAATATGCGCGATCAAACGCTCCAGCTGTGACTCGGCGCGGTGCGCGGCAAAGTAAGCGATCTGCGGCTTGAACGCGCTGGCGAACGGTGCGGTCGCATCGACGATATCGCGGCAAAAATCGAAGATGATCTCTGCCACATCCGCATCGGGTGCCGCCAGACGCGCGGCGAACGGCGCCGGGAAGCGTGTCGGCTCCGGATCGAGCCCGACGCAGAGCAGCGAGTTCGTACGCTGCCACGCGTCGCGCAGACGCTGCGTGAAGGACGACGAGGACGAAGCAGACGACGAGGAAGGCAGAGACGCGGCAGCAGACATGATGAGGAATGTCGAAAAAGAAAAGAAGATACAGCGAAAGATGGCGGATTTTACGGCAATTCCGCCGAACCCATCCGCCGCAAAATGACGCCGGTGCGCTGGCGTAGGTAAGGCGACGATGGATGCGCGTCGAAATACCGTGGACTCGGTAGCATGATCGCCAGACGTGCGGCCTGCGATGCACTCAATTGCGCCGCGCTGATCCGGAAATAATGCCGCGACGCCGCCTCCGCGCCATAGACCCCGTTGCCCCACTCGACCGAATTCATATAAATTTCCAGAATCCGTTCCTTGTCGAGCCAGAACTCGAGCATCGTCGCGATGATCAGCTCCTGGCCTTTGCGAAGGTAACTCTTCTCCGGCGATAGAAACAGGTTACGCGCCAATTGTTGCGTGATCGTCGATCCGCCACGGACGATCCGACCGCGGCGGCGGTTGCGTTCCCACGCCTGCAGGATCGCATCGGTCTCGAAGCCATTGTTCGTCACGAATGTCGCATCCTCCGACGCGATGATCGCGCGTTTCAGATTGCTTGAGATCTGGGCATACGGCATCCAGGTGTGCTGAATCTCGGAGGACTCGCCGGCATGGGCCATGCGCCAGCTCGATGCGCGCATGAACGCCGTCGACGATGGGTTGAAGTAGCTCCACAGGCCGATCTGCGCGAAGTAGTAAGCTTGCGTCGCGCACCACGCCACGAATAGCAGCGCCGCGCCTCGCAGCAGCACGCGGGTGAGCGGCGAACGGCTGGCCGTCATGCCGGTTTGGC
>CAWUJR010000820.1:0-1511 GCA_963922375.1 uncultured Robbsia sp. | reverse complement strand
GCGGCGTGAGAGGCGGCGACGGATGCAGTGCCGGCGGCGCTGGCGGGGGAACCCGCCGACGTGGCGGCGGTGTGATGCGAAGCGTGGGTCATAGCAAGGGGTCTCGGCAATCGATGCGCGGATTTTACCCGGACTTGCCCGGCTTGCCACCTAAAGCCGTCGCGCGGCGCTATTGCTGCCGCTGACTGCGTTGCGCCTCGGCCAGTGTTTGCGCCGGGGACAAGTCGTCGGCGGACGCGTTCGATCCGAAGCCCGCACGCGGCAGCGTCATATCCGTCTCCCGGCCGTGTAAAAACGGTACATCGTTGGCATCGGTCCATGCCGGATTCGGGATTTCGGTGAAAATCTGCCGCAAACGCTCGCCCCAGGTGCGGTGGATCATCTGGTAATACGCGTTGTCCTGATCCAGCACGGCAAAACGCGTGACTGCCAGCGTATCCTTTTCATACACGAGCAGATCGAGCGGCAGTCCAACCGACAAATTCGAGCGCAACGTCGAATCCATCGAAATCAGCGCGCATTTCGCCGCCTCATCGAGCGGGGTGGTCGGCGTGACCACCCGGTCGACTATTGGTTTGCCGTATTTCGACTCACCGATTTGAAAGTACGGATTCACTCGCGTCGATTCGATGAAGTTGCCGGCCGCGTAGATCATGAACAAGCGCGGCGGCTGCCCGGCGATCTGGCCGCCCAGGATGAAACTGCAATTGAATTCGACGTTGAAGTCGGCCAATGCTTTCGCATCGCGCTGGTGTACTTCCCGCACCGCTTGGCCGACGACGCGCGCGGCCTCCGCCACATTGGGCGCATTCCACACCGATGGCCGACCGGCATCGGCCGCCTCGGTCAGCATCTGCACGACCGACTGCGTGATCGCCAGATTGCCGGCGGCGAGCAGTACCAGCACCCGGTCCCCCGGTTGCTCGAAAACCGCCATCTTCCGCGCAGAACTGACGTGGTCAACGCCGGCATTCGTGCGTGTATCGGACAGGAAAACCAGTCCTTCGTCGACGCACAGCGCCACGCAATAAGTCATATCTGCAAAATCTCGTATCCAATCCCACGCATTGTACTGGCTTAGGATCCCGAACAGGATTGCGCGACTGCCGCACCCCGTCGGATAAGGACCTGCGGCGCAACGCTGCGTCGCTTGTGCACAACGCAAGACGCTACGGTCTGGTTGGGAAGCAGCCGGCTACTGCACCACTTCCACATTGACGAAGACCACCACGTCGAGTTTTTCCTCTTTGCCGCCGACCCGCGTGCCGCGCACCGGCGACGCTGCCTCGAAATCGCGCGCGACCGCCAACCGGCAGTATTTATCGCTGGCAAAGGCTGCATGCGTGACGTCGATCGACACCCAACCCAGATGCCCCAACCAGACATCGACCCAGGCATGGCTAGCCGCATGGGGCACGCTGCCCGGATCGATATACCCGCTCACATAGCGCGCCGGCACCCCACGCGCCCGGCAGCACGCGAGCATCAGGTGAGCGTGATCCTGGCACACA
>CAWUJR010000819.1:0-1511 GCA_963922375.1 uncultured Robbsia sp. | reverse complement strand
CAGGCGAATCGCCAGATCGCCGCGGCCGCGGTGAAAGCCGCGCGCATCGATCTGCAGTATGCGACGGTCACCGCGCCGCTGTCCGGACGCATCGGCCCTGCGCTGGTGACCGAGGGTGCATTGGTCGGTCAAGACGAAGCCACGCCGCTCGCGCGGATTCAGCAGTTCGACGTCGTCTATGTCGATCTCACGCAATCGGCGAGCGATATCGCGCGGTTGCGCGACGCGATGGCGGCCAAGTCTGCCGCTGCAGCGTCTGCCAAGGTTGGCAATTCTGCCCGGCTGAAAGTACATGTGACGCTCGACGACGGTTCCGCGCAAGCGGATGGCGAGTTGCTGTTCTCCGATGCCGCCGTCGATCCGGAAACGGGCCAGGTGACACTCCGGGCTCGCGTGCGCAATCCCGAACACCGCTTCCTGCCCGGGATGTTTGTGCGCGCGCAGATCGAACTGGGGACCGCGCCCGACGTGATGCAAGTGCCGCAAAAGTCGGTGCTGTTCGGTGCCGACGGTCTGCCGATCGTCAAAGTGGTCGACGCCGCCGGTCGGGTGCATGCGCGTCGCGTCACGCTCGGACAGATGCAAGGCGCGCATTGGCTGATCACAGCGGGCGTTAAGCCGGGCGAGCATGTGCTGACCGATGCCGCCAGCAATGTGGCCGACGGCGCGACCGTCCGCTTGATCCCGGAATAATGTTCGAATGACCCAGTGACCATGCCCCAATTCTTCATTCAACGTCCGAATTTCGCCTGGGTCATCGCTATCTTCATCAGCCTGATCGGCGTATTGGCGATCAGGGCGCTGGCGGTTTCTCAATACCCCGACGTGGCGCCGCCGCAGATCGAGATCAATGCGACTTATCCCGGCGCGTCTGCGCAGATGATGAACGACAACGTGACCAGTTTGATCGAAGAAGAGTTGAACGGCGCACGCAATCTGCTTTATTACGATTCGACCAGCGATGCATCGGGCTCTGCCACGATCACCGCGACCTTCCTGCCGGGCACGGACCCGAATATCGCGCAAGTCGATGTACAAAACCGGATCAAACGTGTCGAAGCCCGTCTGCCCGCGGCCGTGCTGCAACAGGGCCTGAGCGTCGAGCAGGCCGATAGCGATTTTCTGCTGATGTACACGTTGACTTACCGCGATGCATCTGAAAGTACGGCAGGACGGGGCGGCGGCGACGAAGTCGCACTTGCCGATTACGCGGCGCGGCGAATCAATAATGAGATTGGACGCATCCCAGGCGTCGGCAAGGTGCAGATGTTCTCCAGCGAGCGCGCAATGCGTATCTGGATCGATCCGGCCAAGCTGATGGGCTATCGACTGTCTGTCGACGATGTCTATAAAGCGATCGGCGATCAGAACACGCCAGTGTCCGCCGGTAGCATCGGTGCGCTGCCGTTGGCGCAACAACCAGCCGGGCAGGCGCACGCGTCCACCATCGAATTCACCGCGCCGATCCTCGTCAAAGGGCAGCGTCGTACGCCGGCGGATTTTGGCGAGAT
>CAWUJR010000818.1:0-1513 GCA_963922375.1 uncultured Robbsia sp. | reverse complement strand
CCCCTATTCCCCCTCGAGCCGCCTGTTTCGGAATGTGTTGCATATCGATCCCGCAGCGCACTTCGGTGCATCGGAAGTCGCACAAGCAATCGACGCGCTGGAACTGGGTCCGACGCTGCGCGAACTGGAAAATGCACCGCTGATCGATTGGCCCGGCGTCGCAGCCGCGCGACTGGCAGTGCTGCGTTACCTGTTCGACCGGGCGCAATCGCAGAACGACACTCGCCTCGATGGCCTGCACGCATTCCGAAAGGCCGGCGGTGCCGCGCTCGAACGGCACGCCCGTTTCGAAGCGCTGCATGCGTACCGTGTCGCATCGTGGAAACGCGCCGAACAACGCGATGCCGAGCGCTCGGACAGAACCGATGGAAACGGGGACAACGACAGGGATGCGCCGCCCAGCCGTGGCGCCACCGATCGCCTCACGCGTGCCGATCACGATGCTGCCGACATCGGCACCGCACAGCAAGCATATGACTGGCGCCACTGGCCTGAAGCGTTACGCGATCCGGCCAGTGCAGCCGTGGATGCGTTCGCGCGAGCGCACCGCAGTGACGTCGATTTTCACCTCTTCCTACAGTGGCTCGCAGACGAGGGACTGGCGCAAGCACAGCACGCGGCCCGGGACGCCGGCATGCCGATTGGCCTCATCGCCGACCTCGCCGTGGGCTGCGACAGCGTGGGCAGTCAGACCTGGAGCGATCCCACGTCGATGTTGCGCGGCGTCAGCGTTGGCGCGCCGCCCGATTTGTTTAATCAGGCGGGTCAATCCTGGGGACTGACGACTTTTTCGCCGCGCGCGCTGGTCAACCACGGCTTCAGCGCTTTCATCGACATGGTGCGCAGCGCTTTCGCTCATGCGGGCGGTATTCGTGTCGATCATATACTGGGTTTGCGCCGGCTTTGGCTTGTTCCCGAGGGCGAGTCCGCAAATCAGGGTGCCTATTTGCTGTATCCCCTCGGCGACCTGCTGCGACTGTTGGCATTGGAATCCTGGCGGCACCAAGCGGTGGTGATCGGGGAGGATCTGGGCACCGTCCCCCCTGGCTTGCGCGAACAGCTTGCGGAGAGCGGATTGCTCGGGATGCGCGTGCTGTGGTTCGAAAAAGAAAAGATCCAGGCTGCGGCTTCCGGTGCAAGCCAGTCTGCGAACAAGCAAGACGCCGACCGTGCCCTCGTGGTGTCCCCGTCCGCACTTGATCGCGACGGCCGCGATGCCGTGGACAGCGATCGCGCCGACGGCGCACTCGCAAACGCCGTTCGCACCGTTCGAACGGACGGCGGCAATGGTTTCATTCATGCCAACAATGCCAACCATTCCGACATTGCCGATATCACCGATCTCAGCGATCTCGGACATTTGGACGAATTGACGGGTATCGCCGGCATCATCAGCCTGAACGACGATGCGCCTGAAGGCGACGCGGACGGCGACGTGAACAGCGATACGGACCGCCACGTGAGCAGCGAGCCCCTCGAACGCGGCCACACGCATGCGCGTACGGAGCCGACC
>CAWUJR010000817.1:0-1518 GCA_963922375.1 uncultured Robbsia sp. | reverse complement strand
ACGCGGCGAGCGCGGTGATTGCGATGGGACCTTGGTCGGCACCGATCGCGGCGCGGCTCGGCTACCCGTTGCCGCTTGCGGTGAAGCGCGGTTATCACATGCATTACGCGCCACGCGGCGACGCCACATTGCACGCGCCGGTGATGGATGCCGAACGTGGCTATATGCTTGCGCCGATGGCGCGCGGCATTCGTTTGACGACCGGCGTCGAATTAGCGCGGCCGGAGGCACCGAATACGCCGACACAACTGGAGGCGGTCGAACCGATTGCCCGCTCGTTTTTTCCGCTCGGTGAGCGGCTCGACGCGGAACCGTGGCTGGGCCGTCGACCGTGCACGCCTGACATGATGCCGATCATCGGGCCGGCATCGCGGCAGCACAAGCTGTGGTTCGCATTCGGTCATGCCCATCATGGCCTCACGCTCGGCCCGATCACCGGACGCCTGCTCGCCGATATGATGACAGGCGAGGCCCCGATCGTGGACCCGACACCGTTTCGCGTCGACCGTTTTTAACGCTTGAGGTCGCGGTGAAGGTTTCATTGCACGCGCCGGCGATCGGCCCCGTCGGGTCGGATCGGCGACGGGGCCGCGGCCGGCAGACGCTGGTTATGCGCGTTCTTGCAGGAACGCCAGCAAGTCGGCGTTCACTTTCGGCGCTTCGGTCGTGCACATGCCATGCGGCGCACCCTTATACACCTTCAGCGTCGCCTGTTTCACGATTTTTGCCGACAACGCGCCGGCATCCTCGAAGGGCACGATCTGATCGTCATCGCCATGCAGGATCAGCGTGGGCACATCGATCTTCTTCAAGTCCTCGGTGTAATCCACTTCGGAAAACTGCTTGATACATTCGTATTGACCTTTGATGCCGCCAAGCATGCCTTCGCGCCAGAACTCGTCGATGGTGCCTTGCGACACCGTCGCGTTCGGACGATTGAAGCCATAGAACGGTATCGCCAGATCCTTGTAGAACTGTGAGCGGTTTGCGGCAACGCCCGCGCGGATGCCATCGAATGTGCTCAAGGGCAGACCACCGGGATTCGCGGCCGTCTTCAGCATCAACGGCGGCACCGCACCGATCAGCACGACCTTCGCGACGCGCTTCGTGCCGTGTCGACCGATGTAGCGGGCGACCTCGCCACCGCCGGTCGAGTGTCCGACCAACATCGCATTCTTGATGTCGAGTGCATCGAGCACGGCGGCCAGGTCGTCTGCATACGTGTCCATATCGTTGCCCACGCCGGTCTGCGACGACCGACCGTGCCCCCGGCGATCATGCGCGATGACACGATAGCCCTGCTGCTCCAGAAACAGCATCTGCGCATCCCAGGCATCGGCATCCAGCGGCCAGCCATGCGAGAAAACGACCGGTTGGCCGGTTCCCCAGTCCTTATAGAAAATCTGCGTTCCGTCCTGCGTGGTCACGACATTGCCGCCGTGATGGCTGCCTGCCGTCTGATGATGCGTCCCACCCGCCGATTGCGCGAACGCGTTGACCGATTGCGTGGCGCCCACG
>CAWUJR010000816.1:0-1519 GCA_963922375.1 uncultured Robbsia sp. | reverse complement strand
ACAGTTGACAGCGGCGGCGCCCAAACCATTGGCGCCATTGCCCGTCGTGGCGGCCAATATCCCCGCGGCGGTGGTGGCACAGCGTGCAGATGTGCAGGCAAGCGATTGGCGACTGCGCGCGGCGTTGGCGGAAAGCGATGCCACGCGCACCCGTTTCTATCCGAGGATCACGTTGACCGGCGCACTGGGTACGATCAGTAATGATCTATTGCGCCTGCTCAGTCATCCTGTGTCGACGTTGACGAGCGAGCTGACCTTGCCGTTCATTGCGTGGCGCGACCGGCGCAACCGCATGCTCGAAGCGGATGTCGACAGGCGACTGGCGATCAATGCGTTTGGGATCACCTTGTATCGGGCGCTCGCAGAGGTGGAGGCAGCGCTGTCAAAAGAAGCGCGTTTCGTCCGGGAGGACGAGGAACGGGCACAGATGCTGACGGATGCGTTACAACGCGAGCGCGTAAGCGACGCGCAATATCGGGCGGGACAGACCGACATCGAACCCTGGCTGCTCAGCCGTGCGCATCGGCGCAGCGCAGAAAGTGAACGACTGCGTTCGCGATTGGCGCGACTGGTGAACCGCGCCGAACTGGAACACGCATTGGGTCGCTGAGCGCCCGCCGCGATTGATCCGCGTCATTATGCATGCGATCTGCTCCTGTTATGATGACAAACCACCCGTCGTCTGCAAGACCTATCGCTGCAAGACCCCACGAGGAGCATATTCATGGCCGAGGTATCCCTTCCGCTTGATCCGCAGCAACTCGAGAAAATGCATGCCTGGTGGCGTGCCGCCAATTATCTTTCCGTCGGTCAGGTCTATCTGCTGGCCAACCCGTTATTACGCGAGCCGCTGACCCTCGAGCACGTCAAACCCCGGCTGCTCGGTCATTGGGGGACGGTCCCCGGCCTGAATTTCATCTACGTTCACTTGAACCGCGTGATTCGTCAACGAAAGGCGAATGTCCTCTTTATCGCCGGCCCAGGTCACGGTGCGCCGGGCGTCCTGGCCAATGGCTGGCTCGAAGGCACCTATAGCGAAACCTATCCCGACGTGTCCAGAGACGAGGAGGGGCTGGCTAAATTTTTTCGCCAGTTCTCGTTCCCGGGTGGCGTTCCGAGCCACGCCGCGCCCGATACACCGGGCTCGATTCACGAGGGCGGCGAGCTCGGCTATTCGCTTTCCCATGCCTACGGCGCGGTGTTGGACAACCCGAATTTGATTGCCGCCTGTGTCGTCGGCGACGGCGAGGCCGAGACCGGTCCGCTGGCGACATCGTGGCATGGAAATAAATTTCTCGATCCGAAAACCGACGGTGCGGTGCTGCCGATTCTGCATTTGAACGGTTACAAGATCGCGAATCCGACCGTGCTGGCCCGCATCGAACCCGAGGAACTGGCGGCGCTGTTGCATGGCTATGGTTACGAGCCATTGTTCGTCGAAGGTGGCGCCGAAGGCGATCCGACCGAAACGCAGATGCATCAGAAGATGGCCGCTGCGCTGGATACGGCGTTCGCCCGC
>CAWUJR010000815.1:0-1529 GCA_963922375.1 uncultured Robbsia sp. | reverse complement strand
GCGCCGCGGAGGCTGCCGAGGCCAGCAGTAAGCCGGCCCCCGCTGCCACCGACAACGCGACCGAGAGCGCCAGCCAGCCACTCCGCTTCACGCCCTGCTTACCATCTGTTCTTTTTGTCATAGTTCGTCCTGCAACATGCCAGCGCATCACGTCGGTTCGCGCAGCATCAGTTCGTTGGAAGGCAGATCCTCGTTGATGATCTTGCGCGCGCAGTCGATGCCGGTAATCGGATGGTCGTCCGGCGCGAGTCGCCCGATCTGGACCAGCACGCTCGCCTGATCCCAGTATGTTTGCAGTCGATTGAGCTTTTCACCGCGAAAATCGACGATCGACACCATCGGGATTTCGACATAGCGCTGGGTGGGGGCGACCCCCGGCAGCAACCAGTCGATGACCGTCGAATGCGTGAACGACAGCAGGCACTCTTCGACCAGTTGGCAGGCACCCACGGTGCGCGAAATCGGCATGATGCGCGTGTCCGTTGGCATGCGACCGAGAAAATGCTCCGCGTAGAAAGTGCGCACCCGTTCCTGCCCGATGCCGCCCGTGCGGGTGGGAACGTTGTTCACGTACGGCTCGTCGACCATGCCGGCCATGATGGCGTCCACGTCGGGCGCGTCCAGACAATTACGACGATGCGTATCCCACAGCTGTGACAGGTCGAAATACGGCCCCATTTCCCGTTTCAGCGCGGCCATCGTGCGCTGATGCGCGATCGTCGAGGCCGGCCGATTGTAGGATTCGGTGCCGCGTCGGCTGAAGCCGCGCGTCGCACCTGGATAGCGATAGACTTCGACGTTTTTGGACTGTTGAAAATGCGACGCAATGCGTTGTTGCGCCGCTTCACCGACAAATTTGTCGTCCTCCGGCAAATGAATCACCAGCCGACCGCGCACGTTCTGGCTCTCATCCAGTTCATCCTCGATCCCGGTGCCATAGAAACTGACCGCGCAGGCCACATTGTCCAGTTGGCAACCGGCCAGATAGGCCAGCCGTCCACCGAGCGAAAAGCCGACGACCGATGTGCCGCCGGGCGGGTTCATCCGCGTCGGCCCGGTGGGGCCTTCATTGCCATCGCGGGTAGGGGTGCGCGCGGCGGCCTGCTGGGCGGCCACCGATGCGGTAGTCTCGCTGTGAACTTCGGCGCGCTGGCGCAGGGCGGCCAATGTGGCCTCCACGTCGTCCAGGCCCTGATCGAAATCGTAGGTTTGGCCGAGGGTGAATGCCCGCTGCCAGTCGCCGCTGCTGTATTCGAATTCGAGTCCCGGTTCCTCGCGCCAGTAGAGATCGGGAACCGCCACCACATAGCCTTCGTTCGCGTAAATGTCGGCGAGCTCACGCATCGTCGCATTGACACCAAAAATCTCGTGGCACAGCACGATGCCCGGCCCTTTTCGGCGGGGCGGCAACGATAAATAGGCGCGAAACGATCCGCCGTCCTTCGCATCGATCGTGATGTACTCTCCGGCCATGTCAGCCATTCTCCTTATGCCAGATAGGTAGGTGAACGAGGGTGGCAGGCTTCCTC
>CAWUJR010000814.1:0-1533 GCA_963922375.1 uncultured Robbsia sp. | reverse complement strand
GCGTTGGCACGGCGCGGGTCAGGCGGCGGCCGATAGTCGACGGTCGATGACAATGGGAAGCAGCGGTCATCAGGCCGCCGGACGCTGCTTTCGCGCTGCCGCCAATACGGCCCACACCACGCGAAAACCCAGCAAGACCGCGACCACCGCGATGTAGACCTTCGGCTCGAACAAATCGTTTTTGCCCGATTTCATCCACCAGAAATGCAGCAAGGCCAGTCCCGCAGCCAGATAGATCGTGCGGTGAACGGCTTGCCAACGTCGCCCCAATCGACGTACGGCCGCTTGCGGCGACGTTACCGCGAGCAGCAGCAACAACACGAACGCGCCGAATCCGACCGTGATGAACGGTCGGCGCAAGACATCCTGAAACATGCCCGGCACATTGAACCACTGGTCGAACCAGACGTAGGTCACAAAGTGCAGGAGCGCATAGAAAAACGCGAAGAGACCGATCATCCGTCGCAGGCGAATAAGCCAGTTGGCACCGGTCAAACGACGTAACGGCGTGACCGCCAGCGTCACACACAGAATGACCAGCGCCCACGTCCCGGTCGAATAGGTAATGAACTGTACCGGGTTCGCGCTCAGCCCATTCGTGACACCCAGATAGATCAGACGCAGCAATGGGTACAGGCCCGCGAGGAAGATCAGCGGTTTGATGACCCGCAAGCGACGGTCGATCGCAGACAGCGCGCGCTTTGGCGTCGGAGACATCGCGACTCTCCCGTTCTAATAGTTTTTTCGCAAATCCATGCCGGTGTACAGCGACGCCACCTGCGCACCATAACCATTGAACATCAATGTCGGGCGCTTCGGTGTAAATAAACCGCCTTCGCCGATGCGCCGCTCGGTGGCCTGACTCCAGCGCGGATGATCGACCGTTGGATTCACATTCGAATAGAAGCCGTATTCGCTGGGCGCATAGCGATTCCACGACGTCGGCGGTTGCGATTCGACAAAGCGGATCGTGACAATCGATTTCGCGCTCTTGAAGCCGTATTTCCAGGGCACGACGATCCGCACCGGTGCGCCGTCCTGCTTCGGCAGCACTTCCCCGTACAGGCCCATCGTCAAGAGTGTCAGCGGATTCATCGCCTCATCCATGCGCAAGCCCTCGGTGTACGGCCATTCGATGATCGGCGAACCCAGACCAGGCATTTGCTTCGGATCGTCGAGCGTCAGGAATTGCACATATTTGGCATTGCTGGTTGGACCGACCCGCTTGATCAGGTCCGCGAGGGGATAGCCGACCCAAGGGATCACCATCGACCAGCCTTCCACACACCGCATCCGGTAGACACGCTCTTCAAGCGGCGCAAGCTTCAGTAGTGCGTCGATATCGTAGACGCCAGGATGCGCCACCGCCCCTTCGACCGTCACTTGCCACGGCCGCGTCTGCAACGTGTGCGCATTGCGAGCGGGATCCGCTTTGTCGGTACCGAATTCGTAGAAGTTGTTATAGCTGGTGATGTCCTGAAACGACGTCAGCTTGTCCGGGAGCGTATAAGCACTGTTGAGCGAGGCTGCCAG
>CAWUJR010000813.1:0-1536 GCA_963922375.1 uncultured Robbsia sp. | reverse complement strand
CGCACCGTGCATCGCGCACCAACGGGCGATCGCGAGCCCGGACTCGCCGAGCCCCATCACCAGCACAGTCGGCTGGGTCAATCCACCAAACAGCACGGAACGATCGAGATCCATATCAGCGCAATTTGAGAGTGGAAAGACCAACCAGCACGAGCATCAACGTGATGATCCAGAACCGTACGACAACCTGCGTCTCCTTCCAGCCGGAAAGTTCGAAATGGTGATGCAACGGCGCCATCTTGAACAAGCGTCGCCCTTCCCCATTGAAGCGTTTCGTATATTTGAACCAACCCACCTGCAACATCACGGACAGCGTCTCTGCAACGAACACGCCGCCCATGATGAACAACACGATTTCCTGACGCACGATAACGGCGACCGTACCCAACGCGCCGCCCAATGCCAGTGCGCCCACGTCGCCCATGAACACCTGCGCCGGATGGGTGTTGTACCAAAGGAAGGCGAGACCCGCGCCCGCGATCGCCGAACAGAAGATCAACATCTCGCCCGCGCCAGGAATGTGCGGGAACAACAGGTAGCGCGAATACACTGCGCTGCCCATCACGTACGCGAAGACGCCCAGCCCACTGCCTACCAGCACGACGGGCATGATCACCAAGCCGTCGAGCCCATCGGTCAGGTTCACTGCGTTGCTCGATCCAACGATCACCAGATAGGTCAATGCCATGAAACCGAATAAACCGAGCGGATAGCTCATCGCCTTCAGAAACGGCAGTTGCAAATTCGCACGCTCCGGCAACGCACTCGGCAGGCCATGGCGCAACCAGCTCATCACTACCTCGAACACGTGCGCGTTATTCGATTGAGAGACGCTGACCGCCAGATAAATCGCGGCCACCAGACCGATCACCGATTGCCAGAAATACTTCTCGCGCGACGACATCCCTTTCGGGTCCTTGTGCACGACCTTGCGATAATCGTCGACCCATCCGATCAGCCCGAAACCGAACGTCACCAGCATCACGATCCAGACAAAGCGATTGCTCAAGTCCGCCCACAGCACCGTGGACACCGCAATGCCGAGTAGGATCAGCACGCCGCCCATCGTCGGCGTGCCGGTCTTGACCAGATGCGTTTGCGGACCGTCCTTGCGCACGGCTTGCCCCATTTTCAGCGCGGTCAGTTTGCGAATGACCGCCGGCCCCGACACGAGGCCGATCACGAGGGCCGTGATGGTCGCCATCACGGCACGGAACGTCAAATAGTTAATGACGCGCAAAAAGCTGAAGCTCGCATCGTTCTGCAGCCATTGCGCCAACAACAAAAGCATCGAAAGACTTCCTTCTGTATCAGTGGTCGCCGGCAGTCGCCGTCGCCGAATATGCCGGTGGTGCCGAAGGCACCGACCCTGCCGCTGCTGCATGCGCAACTGCACTAGCCTGCAGCGGATCCACCAACTGGTTCACGACGCGCTCCATCGCCATGAAGCGCGATCCTTTGATCAGGAACGTCGGCAATGTCGGCGCGGTGGGCGCGAGCGTCTTCAGCGCGGCGTCCGTCAACGCCGACACCAGC
>CAWUJR010000812.1:0-1537 GCA_963922375.1 uncultured Robbsia sp. | reverse complement strand
GGAGTCGCTGGTGCGTCGTCTGGAGCAGGAAGTCGCCGATACCGTGCGCGCGGCCATCGCCTGACTGCCTCCGGTGGGCTGCGCGTCGCGTCATCCTGTCATTGCATCGCATCGCAGGGTCACGGGGTCGTCGCACCGCCCGCCGTTTGCCAACCGCGTCATCAAACGCCCGGCTAGCCAATCGGCTGGCCGGGCGTTGTCGTCTGACCGTCCCCCTCCCCACCTGGTCCACCGTTTGCGACTGTCATATGACTGTCATGTTCGCACCGTAAGCTTCGGTCTGTCTCGCGGAACATTCCGCATTTCACTCTGGAGCGCACATGAACTTGATGAAAACCGCGATTGCCGGCTTGGTCACCGCCCTGGTCGCTACCGCGGGCCACGCCGCCGATATTACTGGCGCAGGTAGCACGTTTGCTGCACCGATCTACGGAAAGTGGGCGGCAGAATATGCACAAGCGACCGGCAGCAAGGTGAATTATCAAGGCATCGGTTCATCCGGTGGCATCAAGCAAATCAATGCGAAAACCGTCGATTTCGCCGGTTCGGACGTGCCGTTGAAGGACGACGAGTTGGCAAAAGCCGGTCTGATCCAGTTCCCGACGGTCGTCGGCGGCATCGTGCCGGTGGTCAACCTGCCGGGCGTGAAGCCGGGCGAGTTGGTCCTGGACGGTCAAGTTCTGGGTGACATCTATCTGGGCAAGATCACCAAGTGGAACGCACCGGAAATCGCCGCACTGAATCCGAAGCTGAAATTGCCGGATACGGACATCGCCGTCGTGCGTCGCGCCGACGGCTCGGGCACCTCGTTCGTGTTCACCAACTTTCTGTCGAAGGCGAACGCCGAGTGGAAGTCGAAGGTCGGTGAAGGCGCGGCGGTCAGCTGGCCGACCGGTACCGGCGGCAAGGGTAATGACGGCGTTGCCGCATTCGTGCAACGTCTGCCGGGGGCGATCGGATATGTCGAATCGGCCTATGCAACGCAGAACCACATGATCTATGCTGACATGAAGAATGTCGCCGGTACGGTGGTATCGCCGACGGTCGACACCTTCAAGGCAGCATCGGCGAGTGCAGACTGGGACAAGACGTTCTATCAGATCCTGACGAATGAACCGGGCAAGCAAGCCTGGCCGATTGTGGCCGCCACGTACGTGATGGTGCACGCCTCGCAGGACAAGCCGGCCCAGGGTGCGGCGGTGCTGAAGTTCTTCGATTGGTCGTTCAAGAATGGCAATGCGGCGGCGTCGCAATTGAACTACATCCCGCTGCCGGCATCGGTCATCACGCAAGTCCATGCTGCATGGAAGAACGTGAAGGATAGCTCGGGCAAGGTTGTCGAGTAAGGTAGCGCGAGTCGCCGACGCGCCAACGTGTCGAAGCGGGGCAGTGCTGACCGCGCCGGCAAGTTCGCGTATCGATCGTGAAGGGCGTCAGACGCCGCAGCGACCCGACAGGTCGATGCGGCGCTCCCAAAGGTAAAAATGCCAGATCTCCAGTCAACCGCTCCGGGCGCGACGCCGCCCTCGGCCGCCGC
>CAWUJR010000811.1:0-1539 GCA_963922375.1 uncultured Robbsia sp. | reverse complement strand
GCCTTGCCGATCGGTGCGGGCAACGCGATCTGCAGGCCGACCAGATCGGATTTCAACGCGAAGTCGGGCGCGCCATGGCCGACGCGATGAAATTTGGCCGTATAACGCGTACTCCCTGTCAGACGTTCCAGAACGGCCAATGCCGTCGGATTGAGCGAATCGGTATGGTCTGAATGTGCAGAGCCCGACGCGGACGAGGCAGCAGCAGGGGGAGGGGCGGCACCCGTGGCGGTGCCGCTGCCCGCCGCGGTCACCAAATTATGCGGAGACGCGGTACCCTCGATCTGGAAGTCGACGCCGCCATCGCCGCGCATATTGCCGCTCGCGGCCACATCGCCACCCAGCAAGCGCCCATGCAGTCCCGACGATGCGGCGGAATGGTCGGTGAAGTCCACGTGCCCGCGCAGGCTATCGAGCGATGGCATTTGGCCGATCGCGAGCCGGTTGCCAAGGAAGGTCAAGCCACCCGACACCGGAATCTTGCTGGTATGCGGCGCATTGGCCGACGTCGCTGCCGCCTGCAGTGTCGGTTTTGTTTTGCGTCGTGGCACGTCCAGATGAATCGAGAGCGCGGCAGGACCGTCCGCGTGCAACTGTGCGGTCGCGCGATGGCTCCAGAACCCCAGCGGGCTGTCGTTGACGAACTGCACCATATCGGCCAACGGGCCAGCGGCCCGACCGTTGATCGCCAGGGGCAGCGCCGGATTGGACAGATCGTCGATGCGGCCGGTCAATCCGGTGAGCAGCACACGTCGATAGTGGCCGGCGTTCACATCGAAGCCGAGCTTTTTGCCATCGACAAAGAACCGCCCGTTCACGCCTGCAAAAGCGGGCCACTGTTCCTGCTGCCCGTTGCTGAGCTTGACCGCCGGAAACGGCGAAAGATCGATGCGACCATTCTCGAACGGCGCGTCTACCGTGAAAACACTCGGTTGATGTGGTTGATCCGGTGTGTCGGGCCCGTGCGGGAACGGCAGGTCGGGCAAGCGCCCGTGGGCTTCGATACGGACGTGATGCGAATCGCCGGCAAGGAACGCATGCGACAGGTATCCGCGCAATGTCGCCCCGATCGATGTCGGCAGGTAGCGGGGAACGGCGGGAACATTGGCGCGGTCCAACTGCGCGCTGATGTCCAGTCTGCCGGACGGCGCAGTCTTCAGCGGCGAGCGGAAACGCCCCTGCACCTGTCCGGCCACATCGCCGTTCGCCAGCTGGAACGGCCCAAAGGAAGCATCGATTGCCGGCGTGCCGCTGCTGTTGTCGATATGCCAATCGGCATTGCCGACCAACGTCTCGAAAGCCAGCGTCGGCTCGTCGAACATGCCACGGACGGTCACTGACGCGTCATGCGAGTTCAATGCCAGATGGCCACCCGACTGATCGGCGTCGATGCTGCCGTGCAGGTTCTGAAACCCTGGCTGACCAATATGCGGGTGACCGGCGGCATTGACGCCGGGCTTCGGTGCCTGCGCGGCCAGACTGACGCCTTCGAGTTGCGCGTGGACCTGATAGCGCTGCAGCGGCACGTCGCCCTGCACG
>CAWUJR010000810.1:0-1551 GCA_963922375.1 uncultured Robbsia sp. | reverse complement strand
AAATTGAATTTAAGGTGTTTTTCATCAGGGTACAATATTGAATTCGATAACAGATATTTTATTGTTGCAGGGCCCACCAGACAAGGTTGAGCCTGCCGGCAACCATACAGGTAAACTGGTGGTCGTGAAATAATACTCCCACGAGCCATTGGTAAAACCCGAAGCTACCTGTCCAACTTTGGTTAAGGTTCCATCAATCGAAATTGCATAATTCCGGCGCGTGTTGAAGGAACAACCGGTAGAGCCGGAGCCGGAGCCTGAAATCGAGCCTAAATCCGTCGACATTGCCGCTGAATTGGACGTACCCATGTGGTCCGCGTAGCGCAACACCGCCTGGGCCAACGGATGGGTGCTGTGTTGCTGGATCGCGGCAACGATAGGCAGCATGCGCGATTCCATATCGGGGGACGCTGCCTGGCAGCCGACCCATTGCGGCTGCCCGGCGGTCAACGTCCCCGTCTTGTCGAACGCCAGATAATTCACGCGATGCGCGATCTCCAGTGCGACCGCATCTTTAATCAAGATGCCATAACGCGCCGCCGCGCCCGTTCCTGCCATGATCGCCGTCGGCGTGGCCAGCCCCAATGCGCAAGGGCACGCAATGACCAGTACCGATACCGCATGGATAATCGCGATCGGCCAGCCAACCCCTATCGTCAACCATACGATCAGCGTCATCAACGCAATCGCGAGGACCACCGGCACGAAGACGGCCGCCACGCGATCGACCAGCCGTTGGATCGGCGCTTTGGCTGCTTGCGCGTCATCCACCGCGCGGATGATCCGCGCCAGCACCGTGTCTGTCCCCACGGCCGTCGTATCGACGTCAATCACGCCATCGCCATTCACCGACCCGCCCACCACCGTGGCACCCACGGCTTTGGTCACCGGTACGCTTTCGCCCGTCAGCAGCGACTCGTCCACTTGCGTCTGCCCGTCGCGGATCGTGCCATCGACCGGGATCTGTTCGCCCGGCAGGACTCGGACGCGATCTCCGACCCGTACATCGGACAGGGGTACCCGGCGGCCGGTGCCAGAAGAGACAGGGGTGCCAGAGGTCGTCGCGATGCCGTCAGCGCTACCCGCAGCATCAATGACTGCTGACGCGTGGCCCGCGATAACGCGGGCAAACGTAGGACGCAGTTGTTGCAATGCGCGAATCGCGTCGGCGGTCTGACGTTTTGCCCGCCGTTCCAGCCATTTCCCGAACAATACCAACGTGATGACGACCGATGACGACTCGAAATACAAGTGCGGCATGCTTCCGGGTGCTGCGCTCAGCAGTAAATAGACGCTCAGCAGATAACCGGCCGTTGTGCCGATCGCCACCAGCAAATCCATGCTACCGGTGCCGGCCCGCGCTGCCGCCCAGCCCGCGCGATAGAAGCGTGCTCCCAGCCAGAACTGCACCGGCGTGGCCAGCGCCCATTGCCAGGCTCCGGGTAACATCCAATGCAAAACGGACGACCCGGACGACACGAACGGCGCGAGCATCATCGGCGCGAGCAACGGCAGCGACAGGAACGCCGCCACCAGCACCGGCCCACCCTG
>CAWUJR010000809.1:0-1553 GCA_963922375.1 uncultured Robbsia sp. | reverse complement strand
GACCGTCGCGGCCACTGCCGCGTGCATCGTCGATGCTTCCGCCGTCAATGTTTGCCTAGCCGATGCGGCGGGCACGGTGTCGTCGATATGCAATTCGGCTTTCGCCATCTTGGCTTTACTCTGGAGACGGTTTATTGATTTGACGCGCCTGTCACCGGCGCTGGCAAACAGGGCAGAAGAATGTCGAACGTTGTCCTTGCACGATCTTGCGAATCGGCGTCGCACAGACCCGGCAGGGCTGCCCTTCCCGGTCGTACACCGCATGTTCCATCTGGAAATAACCGCTTTCGCCATTGCTGCCGATGAAGTCGCGCAGCGTACTGCCACCCTTGTCGATCGCATTGGCGAGAATGTCGCGCACCGCGACCGCCAATTTCTCATAACGCGGTAACGAGACTTTGCCAGCCGCCGTGGTCGGCCGGATGCCGGCGCGAAACAGCGATTCGGATGCGTAGATATTGCCCACACCGACAACGATCGTCCCCGCCAGCAATGCCTGCTTGACCGACATCGACCGTCCGCGGGTGCGCTGGTACATCAACGCCGCGGTGAACGCAGTCGAAAACGGCTCGACACCCAGACCGATCAGCAGCGGGTGCAGCAGCACGTCGCCGGCCTCGCGCGGATGCCATAACACCGCCCCGAAACGTCGCGGATCGCGCAGGCGCAACACGGCGTCGTCGAATACCCAATCCACATGGTCGTGACGCCCGGCGGGGCGATGCCGGTCGTCACCCAATAGAACGCGCAACGACCCGCTCATGCCCAAGTGCAGGATCAACCATCCGGCATCGCATTCCAGCAGCAAATACTTGCCGCGCCGCTCGACGCGCTCGATGACCCGATTGCCGAGCACTTGGGCCAAAGCGACCGGGATCGGCCAACGCAGCGCGGGTGCGCGCACGTCGACGCGCGTGATCCGGCGGCCGGTCACATGGGGGGCGATCCCGCGTCGTGTGACTTCGATTTCCGGTAGTTCAGGCATGGCGGAGGAGGATCATGAACACGCCTGCCATCTGCACCAACAACGCGTGAAAAAACACGGCATAGGAACGCAGACGCAGCGGGTGATAGGCAAAAAGCCAATAGGCCGACAATGTAGCAGCCATTGCGCGAGTCTGCGAGTATGCATTTTTTGCCGGATCGACGTCTGATAGTGCGTAGCGAACAAGTCCGAATGTGGTTGTCGCGATACAATCAACAAAACCAAGCCTGGATCGTATGAACCATCTTTTCGCTACAACAGATTCCAGAACGAATCAGAAGCGGAATCTGCCACGGGATTCGACCTTGATTACGCGCTCCACCCGCTCCGACTGTTTCACCCTGTCCAACCAACCGACGCGTTTCGATGATACGGACGCTGCTCGTGCCAAACCGACCGGCGCGGGTCGCTCCGGTGGCCCGTCTGCTTCTACCGTCGCTTCCCAGCCTGTCGCGCGACCGGCTTTTGTCTTGAAAGCGCTGGTCCTGGCAGTTGCCACCGTGCTGTTCGTCCCGGTGGCGAGTTTCGCGCAAACGCCCACGACCGGCCGCCCAGCCGGCGCGGCGGC
>CAWUJR010000808.1:0-1553 GCA_963922375.1 uncultured Robbsia sp. | reverse complement strand
CCAATACGGCCACCAGCTGCCCGGCGCCTCCACGGCCGAAGCCTGCCACGCATCCGCGCTGACGTTGGCACGGGCGGGTGAGCGAGGGTCGCCGTCGGTGTCGGGAATCACCCAGAAGCTGCGCTTTGCCGGCACCGGCGGATTGATGACGCCGGCAATATGCCCCGATGCACCCAGCACGAAGCATGTGGGTCCGCCCAGCAGGCCGACCGATGCGTAAGCGCTGCGCCAGGGCACGATATGGTCATCGCGCGATCCGTAAATGAAGGCTGGCATGGTCAGCGTCGACAGATCGATCGGCACGCCGCACACCGTCAGCCGCCCCGGATCGCGCAGTTGATTCTCCAGATACAAGTGACGCAGATACCAACTGAACATGGGTCCCGGCAGATTCGTGCTGTCGGCATTCCAGAACAGCAGGTCGAATGCCGGCGGCGTATTACCCAACATGTAATTACCGACCACGTAATTCCAAAAAAGATCCCGCGGGCGCAACAGCGAGAAGGTATTGGCAAATTCCGCGGCGCTCATCAAGCCAGGCGCCGCGGCGTGGCCGCCAATCGTGCGCTCGCGCATCTGAACATGCGCCTCGTCGATGAACACGTCGAGCACGCCGGTGTCGGTGTAGTCGAGCATCGTCGTGAGCAACGTCAACGCGGCGAAGCGGGAGTCACCTTGCCGAGCCTCACGCCGCGCCTGTTCGACCGCCGCGGCACAGGCCAGTAGCGCGCCGCCGACGCAAAATCCCAATGCGTTGATGCGATCGGTGCCGCCGATGGATTCGACGACGTCAAGCACCTGCAGCACGGTTTCGACATAATCGTCCCAGCGCGCCGCCGCGTGCTCGATTCCCGGATTGCACCACGACATCATGAAGACCTGCTGCCCCGCGTCCAGCGCGTACTTCACCAAGGAATTATTCGGGCGCAGATCCAGGATGTAATACTTGTTGATGCATGGCGGCACGATCAGTAGCGGCCGTTCGAACACCGTCGCCGTTGTCGGCCGATATTGAATCAACTGGCATAGCGGCGTTTCGAACACCACGGCACCCGGCGTGGACGCTAGGTCGCGCCCGACTTCGAAACCGGCTGGATCCGATTGCGTGACCTGACCGGTCTCGAGGTCGCGCATGAGGTTGGCGATGCCTTGTTGCAGCGTGGCACCGTGACTCGCGATCAGTGCCCGTTGCGCATCCGGATTGAGTGCAAAGACATTGGCCGGCGACGTCGCCGCGACCCACTGATCGACCAGAAACCGCACGCGGGCACGCGTTTGCGCGTCGCCGTCGAGCGCATCGGCCAACGCCTCCAACGTTCGAGCGTTCAATTTATACAGATCGACCATCAACCGGTGCGCAGGCGTGCCGGACCACGCATCGCTCGCAAAATACCGATCGCGCGGGCGGGCGGCGGGTGCATCCTCATGAGATCGCTGCGACGCGGTCGCCGGCTTCAGTCCGGTCCAGATATCAGCCCAATCGGCAAAGTACTGTGCGCGCAAACGTGCCGTGGCGGCGACCGAGACCTCCGGCAACGCGGGCGCACCCAAAC
>CAWUJR010000807.1:0-1557 GCA_963922375.1 uncultured Robbsia sp. | reverse complement strand
AGCGAGGCCCTCGCGCAGCGCCTGCGCGCGGGGGACAGATTCGCGGCCGCGATACGCCATGTCGGTGACTTTCCGGCAGTCGTCGTGCGTACCATCGAGATTGCCGAGCATACCGCTTCGCTCGAACGGATGCTGGCAGACCTCGGCCGGCGCACGACCATCGACGCGCAGCGGCGACTTCGGCGTCTGATGCAATGGATTGAACCAGCGGTCATCACGCTCGCCGGTGCGTTCATCGCGGTGCTGGTGTTATCGCTCTATCTGCCAATTATCAAATTGGGCGATGTGGTATAGCATGAAAGCCATTTTGCAACTATCGGTAGGGGAAGCAGACACGTATGCAAGGCAACGAATTTCCAGGGGCATCGGTCCTCGCCTGGCTGATCGGCGGAAATGGGCACGATGGCGGCTCCCTCGGTGCGCTGGATGCGATTGTCTTTGCCTTCGCTGCATTGCCGCTGCCATTGCAATATCTATTCACCGCGCTGTTCGGCGTATCGATCGGTAGCTTCCTCACGGTGGTCATCCACCGGTTGCCGATCATGATGGAACGCGCGTGGCAGGCCGATATCGACGCCGAGCGCGCTGCACTCGATGCGTCTGGCGACCCGCTCGCGCACGAGCGCACCGACACCGTCTTCGTGCCCAATCGCCAGACCACCGCGCACGAGGGCCGCGCCGCCCCGGATGCGACCGCATCTGCAACGTCGGAAACGCTGGCGCCATCGGCCAGGTCAGCATCATCGGCAGAGATCTACAACTTGTCACTGCCGCGTTCCGCCTGCCCGCATTGCGGTTATGTCATTCGCTGGCGCGACAATATTCCGATCGTCAGCTATGTGCTCGCGCGCGGGCGATGCCGAGGTTGCGGACACCCGATCGGACGGCTCTACCCGGCGGTCGAGATCCTGACGATGGGGTTGGCGATGGCCGTGCTCTGGCACTTTGGTCCTGGATGGGGCGCGGTGGCGGCGTTTGGCTTATGCGCGGCACTGATTGCGTTGGGTTTCATCGATGCCCAGACCCATCTGCTGCCGGATTCGATTACGTTGCCGCTGCTATGGGCCGGATTGCTGTTGAACCTTGGGGGCACCTTCGTGCCGTTAGCGGACGCGGTCGTGGGCGCTGCCGCCGGATACCTGTTTCTTTGGGCGGTGTATTGGGGCTTCAGGCTCGTCCGCGGCAAGGAAGGCATGGGCTATGGCGATTTCAAGCTGCTCGCCGCGCTGGGTGCCTGGTTCGGATGGGAGGCGCTTCCTCAGATCATTTTGATTTCAGCATTGTCGGGTAGCGTGCTGGGGCTACTGGCACTTGCGCGCGGTCGCGTGAAACACGATCAGCCGCTCCCGTTCGGGCCTTATCTCGCGATCGCAGGCGTGATCTCGCTCTTTGCAGGCGATATCCTGCAACGCTGGGTCGCACCCGCGCTGTTTTGACCTTTTTCTGCGAAAACGATCAATGTTCAAGATAGGATTGACCGGCGGTATCGGCAGCGGCAAGACCGTCGTCAGCGAACGGCTCGCGGCAGGCGGCGCGGCCGTGATCGACGCCGACCTG
>CAWUJR010000806.1:0-1559 GCA_963922375.1 uncultured Robbsia sp. | reverse complement strand
ATCGCCGAGCACTCGGGGCATTGTCGTCTGATCTGCACGGCCGGCATCGGTCTGGTCGAGGCGATCGAGCGCGGCGACACCGGCTCAGACGCGCTGCGCGCGCTATTGCGGCAATACCTGGAGCCGATGATCGATGCCGGCGCCGATACGCTCGCGCTCGGGTGCACCCACTATCCGCTGCTGATTCCGCTGATCGAGCAGATCGCTGGCGCTCGCCTGCTGATCGTCGACAACAGCACGCCGGTTGTCCGACAGCTCGCTCGCCAATTGGACGCGCACGGTCTCACCGCACCGGCTTTGGCTGCGGTGTCATCGCCCGTCGACCACTCTCCTTCGGACAATGACCCGCACGCGACGATCGGACCGCGACCGGCAGCCATTCAACTCATGTCCACCGGGAACGCGATGCCGCTGCAGCAACTGGCGCGCATCGCTGCCGGCTTACCCGACGTGATCGCCCACACGGTCGATATTGCCTCGCCTGCCACCGCCGACGATGCGTCCGACGCGCACCGCACGTCCGGCACCGTCGCATCGTAACAACGACGTGGGTCGAACGCGGCAGCAACCCCGCTGTGTGGCCGGGTGGGAGCCATCGAAATTTCCCTTTTCCATCCAGGGTTGTTCACACAAGTCATTGCCAATCGGCATCCGTTGAATGATAATAATTCCTATTAACGGATCCCCATGGGCTTGTCGCACTATGATTGTCTGCGTTTGCAAAGCAATTTCCGACCGACAACTGCGGGCGTCGATCGAGGCAGGGAATGATTCTTTTGAGGCATTGCAGTTCGAATACGGCGTAGCAAGCTGCTGCGGTCGTTGCGAGGACGCGGTGCATGACGTGTTGGCGGGTCGAGAAATCGGCTGCACGCGCAGCGATCATCGCCGCGATCGCACGTCCTCGCCGGTGGTGTTCTACGCCCAACCGGCCTAAGGCGGGTCGGCCGTCGTGCGGACAGGAAAGCGGGCCCCCCCGACGCTGGTGGCGCTTCGGCCTATGCGTTCGATATCGTCCGTGTGGCCATCGCGCCCCCCCTGTCGTCATGTGACGCAAGTAGGCTGACAAGGTTGCAGAGGCGACCTGGCACAGCACAACGACCTCGCGCCAAGCCCGGTTTCGTTTTCGTCGCCGTCTCGCCCGTTCCCCATCGCGTTATCTCGATCGGAAACGGGTGCATCGGCGTTACTGCTGTTACTGCCGCACGGATTGTGGCAGTGATTCGCTTTACCCCTACCCGCGCTTTCCCTGTTAATGATGACATTCCGTAAAGCATGAGCACATCAGGCCTTTCCGGCAATCCTATGGCCTCGGACCCCCATTCGGGCAGCGTCGACGACACGCCTCGCCCCTCGCGAAGCACGGTCGCGACAGCGGTGAGCATCATCGCACTGCATGCCGCCATCATCGCGGCCATCATGCTGAATCATCCACAGGATCCAATCAAGCTGGCCGCACCGCACGTGATCACTGCCACAATGATCGCGCCAACGCCGGTGCCGGTGGCGGCCCCGGCACCGCCGAAGCAGGTCGTGCCGCCGAAGCCGGTCAAGCCGAC
>CAWUJR010000805.1:0-1563 GCA_963922375.1 uncultured Robbsia sp. | reverse complement strand
CCTCTTCCAAGCAGGGCGGTACATTCGAACTGGGGCAGGAAGGCGAGCGGCAGCCTGCCCGTTCGCGCCGATAACCGTACCGCCGTGCGTGCCTGGCTTTGCGATGGCGCCGACCGGTGCCGCTGCAATGAGCGCTGCCGCGATGATCGTTCTAGAGAGCATCATGTACTTTGATCGGAAAGGCGGCCGTTGTTTTGAGAGCCGAATGGCCCATGTAAGCGCGACGCCATGCAAAGGACGCGTACGGGGCGGAAAAGAGGACACGGGCAGGCGGGGTTCTTGCGCATCACCGGCATCCTCGATGCGCAGCGGATACGCTGACGGGCGACAATATCATACGGAATCTTTCCTCTCAACCGCGCGTCGATGTCAGATCGCTGGCAGCGTGCTTTCAGGGGCGGCAGATGGTCAATCAGCAACAGAAAGCACCGAAATGGCTATCCCGACAACCGCACACGGCTGGCCGAAGGAGAGCGCGATGAGCGGGCGCCGCTGGCGGTTGTTCGGCGGGGGCGTGGTCGCGGTGGGTTGTCTGGCCGCGTACGGGATCAAGACGGGCGGCTTGGGCTTCGACGGTTACGGCATCTCCGAGCAACCGTATCGCGGCCCGGTCAGCGATCATTTCGACGGACGACGTTTCCATACTATCCCGCCATCGCCGCGCAACAGCTTCGCCGACGTTTTGAAATGGCAGCACGATCGCGCGCCCGATGACTGGATCGATCAACCGGCTGCTCCCGCACCCGACGTGCCGCCCCGTGTGGCGGGCAGCCGGTTGCTCGTCACGTTCGTCAACCACGCGACGGTATTGATCCAGCATCGGGGGGTGAACATTCTCGCGGACCCGGTGTGGTCGGCGCATGCCGGTCCGTTCGGACGATTCGGTCCCAAGCGGCATACGCCGCCCGGCATCGCGTTCGACGCGCTGCCCAGCATCGATGTGATCGTGCTGTCGCATAATCACTACGATCATTTCGATATGCCGACGCTCGCGCGGCTAGCCGCTCGGCGGGCCGACACCCTGGTGATCACCGGACTGGGCAACGGCGCGCCGTTGCGTCGGATCGGTTTCACGAACGTGCATGAAATAGATTGGTGGCAGCGCGTGGCATTGACGCCAGAGGTGGCGGTGACGGCGGTGCCGATGCGGCATTGGTCCGAGCGCTTCCCATGGAATGTCGATGCGACGCTGTGGGAAGGGTTTGTCTTTACGTCGCCCGACGGGCCGTTGCTGGTGTCGGGCGACACGACGCTGGGCCCCCAGTTCGCGCAGATCCGGCAGCGCTTCGGGCCGTTGCGCTTTGCTGCACTGCCGATTGGCGCGTATGAGCCGCGCTGGTTCATGCGATTGAGCCATATGAACCCGGACGAAACGGTGCAAGCCGCGCAGATTCTGGACGCCCATGCGACATTGGGCGTGCACTTTGGCACCTTCCGCCTGTCCGATGAGCCGCAGTTCGCGCCGCCCCGCGATTTTGCTGCGGCGCTCAGGCAGCGGGGACTGGATCCGAACGCATTCAGGGCGCTTCGACCCGGGCAGCAGTGGGAGGTGCCGGCGTTGCC
>CAWUJR010000804.1:0-1564 GCA_963922375.1 uncultured Robbsia sp. | reverse complement strand
GCTCGCGACGCCGCGCGAGCCTGAGGCGTTGGCTCCCGAGATCGTCAGCATGCGCGAACGCAGCCACGAAGGGCATCCGAATCGCTCGGGGTTGTTCGATCTGAAACACGATCGCGGCGGCATGGTCGACATCGAGTTCATCGTGCAGTATCTGGTGCTGCTGCACGCGGCGCACCATCCGGAACTGGTGCGCAACGCCGGCAATATCAGTTTGCTCAATGCGTTTGCGACGATGGGCATTCTGAGCACGCAAGAAGCGCAGGACGTAGGTGCGGCTTACCGCCGCTACCGTGCGCTTCAGCACCGCCTGAGACTCGATGGCGTCAGTCACGCGCGCGTAGCGGGCGAGGCGACCGAGAAAGAAGCGCAAACGGTGAAAGCGCTGTGGGACCGGATTTTCGTTCGGCCCTAGACATCTTCCATCGCCGTGGCCGACGGTGTTGCCGCATCGGTGGCCGTACCGCCCGCTCTGGCTGCGGCGATCGGCATATCTTCGGTGATGATCTTCTTGTCGCCTGTTTCGCGCAGCAGTTCCGAGATGTGGCCGGGGAGCGTGTCCGGCTTGACCGTCTGGCCGCTTTTCGCGCGTTCGGCCAGATCGTTATAGAACTTGGCGAGCTTGCGCAGTTGGTCCTCGCTCGCGTCTTCGATACCGATCAATTGGTTGTCGGCGGATTTGTGCGACGCGAGCAATTCGTTCAGCTTCAAGTGCATGGCGACGCTGTCTTTGTTCTGACTCTGCTGGATCAGGAAGACCATGAGAAAGGTAATGATCGTGGTGCCGGTATTGATCACCAACTGCCAGCCGTCCGAGTAGTGAAACACGGGCCCGAGCACGGCCCATATGATCACCACGATCACGGCCGAACAGAACGTCAGCGGCGAACCGGCCCACCGGGTGACCAGACTGGCGAACCGGTCGAACGCCCGCATCGCCGGATGGGGACGTGCGAACGACGGCTCGGCGGTGGACGTGATCGTGTCGATTTCGTCGCCCGGCAGATAGGACGGCGCGGGCGAAGACGATTGAGACGCCGATTCAGACGTCGATGGGGACGTTGATTTTGGCCGGAGAGGGGCGCTGGGTGTCATAAAGCCTCGTTAAGCGGTCAACATTTCTTTGGCATGACGGCGGGTCGTCGGCGTAATGGCAATGCCGCCGAGCATGCGGGCGATCTCTTCCACACGGGCGGCACCGTCTATGCGTGTGACCGTGCTGACGGTGTCGAGCCCGTCGGTCGAATCGAACGGCGCGGATGCGTTGGAGGCGTCCGACGAGGTATCGCTATGCAGGTCGGGCGGCGCTTGGTTGCGGGCTGCTTTCGATACTCGCAAATGCCGATCGCCGCGCGCCGCCACTTGCGGAAGATGCGTCACGCACAGTACTTGCCGCACCTGCCCGAGCTGATGCAGCAGACGGCCGACTACTTCGGCGACCGCGCCGCCGATACCGGTGTCCACTTCATCGAAAATGAGCGTTGGCGTCGGGCTGGCGCTGCTCGCGATCACCGACAGCGCAAGGCTGATGCGCGCAAGTTCGCCGCCGGAGGCGACTTTTGCCAGT
>CAWUJR010000803.1:0-1570 GCA_963922375.1 uncultured Robbsia sp. | reverse complement strand
ACACTCTTTCCCTACACGACGCTCTTCCGATCTCCGGCAGGACCCCACGCCGCAAGCACCGCTGCGCCCCCGCATGCGCCGATGACGACATCTTTTAGCCGGCTGTGCTGCGCTCGCGCGCGCGGCGAGCCGCGAATTCATCGGACGCACGCTGCTCCCGCTGCGCTTCGCGACGACGTCGCGCATCGATCGCCCGCAGTTCCAGCGCTTCGTAGGAACTCAGTTCCTGCTTTTTCAACTGCCATTTGCGTCTCGCCGCTTCCAGCGCATGATCCAGCGACACCACCTGCGCCTGCTGCTGATCGATCGCGGTGCCCAGCGTTCCCAGAAACGCTTGATAGTTGCGCCGTTCGAGCATGGTCATGCCATCGCGTGCGGCCTGCGCCAATCGCGTTTCATACTCGCATCGGTAACCGTCCAGATGCGTGCGTTTACCGAGCATCTCTTCACGGCGTCGCTGCAATTGACCAAGCGCCTGGGCCGCTTCGTCGACCGCACGTTGCGCCAGATCGATCAGCATCGTGAACGGCAGTTCGGAGCTCATTAATGGCCTCCGGGCGTCAGCAGCGTTTCAAGCTGCGCTACCGCATCCGCGTGATCGCACCGGTCCCGAATGCGTTGCTGCAGAAAGGCCTCCATCTGCGGCTGCAACGCGATCGCGCGGTCGAGCAACGCATCGCGCCCGCTTTGATACGCCCCCACATTGATCAGATCGCGGTTGCGCTGATAACGCGACAGCATCTGTTTGAATTTCCGCACTTTATCGAACGTGTCGTCATCGACCAGCGCCGACATCACGCGGCTGATCGACGCTTCGATGTCGATCGCGGGGTAATGACCGCTTTCAGCCAAAGTCCGCGACAGCACGATGTGGCCATCCAGAATGGCCCGAGCGGAGTCGGCGATCGGATCCTGTTGATCGTCGCCTTCCGTCAGCACGGTATAAAACGCGGTGATCGAGCCGCCCCCGGGTGGACCGTTGCCGGTACGTTCCACCAGCGCCGGTAACTTCGCGAACACGGACGGTGGATAGCCTTTGGTGGCAGGCGCTTCGCCGATCGCCAACGCGATTTCCCGTTGAGCCATCGCATAACGGGTCAGCGAATCCATGATCAGCAGGACGTCCAGCCCCTGGTCGCGGAAATATTCGGCGAGCGATGTCGCATAGGCCGCGCCCTGCAAACGCAGCAGCGGTGAGACGTCCGCCGGCGCGGCCACCACCACCGCACGTGCCAGACCCTCCTTGCCCAGGATCTCCTCGATGAATTCCTTGACTTCGCGGCCCCGTTCGCCGATCAGTCCGACCACGATCACCTGTGCACTGGTAAAGCGCGCCATCATGCCCAGCAGCATCGATTTACCAACGCCGGAGCCGGCGAACAGGCCCATCCGCTGACCGCGGCCGACCGTCAGCAGCGCGTTGATCGCGCGTACGCCGACATCCAGCACTTCGTGAATCGGTTCGCGTTGCAACGGGTTGATCACCGGCGACGACAACGGTGCGTTCGCCTCGTTCTCGAGGGGGCCCAGACCATCGAGCGGCACGCCGGCGGCATCCACGACGCGCCCG
>CAWUJR010000802.1:0-1584 GCA_963922375.1 uncultured Robbsia sp. | reverse complement strand
CGTGGCGGATAGCGTGGCCGCTTCGGATCGGGCCTGCGCCATATCGAGCGTCGTCGCCACGCCGTTGGCCTGCTGCGACGCGACCAGGGCGATGTCTTGCCGGGCGAGGGCGATATTGCGCTGGACGATGGCCTCATCGGCCTGCGCTCCGCGCAATTGCATATAGTCGCGCGCGAGTTCCGCGACGGCGGACAGGGCGATGCCGTGGCGCGCCTCTACCGCTGCTTGCAGATTGGCGCTGGCCGCTTCTACGTTGCGCCGCACGCGACCGAACAGATCCAGTTCCCAGGAGGCCGATAAACCGTCTTCATACAGATTGTATTCGTACGGTGCGCCGGGGGCCGGCGTTTCAAGCGATGTCGTGCCGGCCGGGCTGACACGCTGATGTTGATACGACGCCTTTCCATCGATTTTCGGCAGACCCTGCGATCGCGTCACCTGACGCTGCGACATCGCTTGATCGATACGTTCTGCGGCAGCGGCCACGTCCAGATTCTGCGCGGCTAGTCGCTTCACCAGCGACGTCAGCTCGGGATCGTCGAAATGCTCCCACCAGCGCGTATCGACCGCGGTGCCAAACGTGAAGGGAGGAGGGCTCGCGGTGGCATGGCTTGCTTCATGACCGTCGTCGACCGCGGCGGCAGCGGATGGCGTCGGTTCCCACTGCGCCGGCGCGTGCACGTCCGGGCGCACGAAATCGGGGCCCACGGTACAACCGGCGACCAGCAAGCCCAATGACACGCCTAGGAGTGTCCTGTTGCCTATCTTGCTCATGGCGCTGTTCATGATGTCTGCGTCGAAGCATGAGGCGATGTCGATCCCGACGCGGCCGGCGATCCAGACGTTCCAGACGGTCTCGATGCCGGCGGTGCTGTCACCGGGGCCGGGCTGTCGCGCTGTGCCGATGCGACATCGGCCAATCCCGTGTCGATCGTCGTTTCTACCGACAGTCCGACACGCAACAGCTTGGCCAACGGCTGATTCGGCGAAATCACGATCTTCACGGGCAGGCGCTGGACGATCTTCGTAAAGTTGCCGGTTGCGTTATCCGGCTGAATAGGTGCAAACGTGGTCCCGGTCGCTGGCGGCACGCTGTCGACGACACCGTTCAGATCGATATCGTACGCATCCAGATGGATGCGCACATGCTGCCCGGTCTCGACATGACGCAGATCGACCTCGCGATAATTCGCTTCGATAAACACGTCGTGCAGCGGGACCACGCTCATCAAGGCTGCCCCGGGGGTGACGTAGTTCCCGACCTGCGTACTCAGTTCCCCCACCATGCCATCGATGGGCGCGAGCAAGCGCGTGTACGACAGATTCAACTGCGCTTGATGCTGTTCGGCCCGATCCAACTGCACGGTTCCGGCGATCGCCGAGCGCTGCGCCTTCAGCCCCTGCAACTGCCGCTGCGCGGCTTCCAGGCCTGCCTGTGCACTATGTAACGACGCGCGATCCTGCAATACGCTCGTTTCGGCAGACTGTTGCTGCTGGGTGGTCCCCGCGCCGGTCGCCGCCAGATTCGTATAGCGGCGCGCGTTCGCTAGCGTAAACGCCAGCCGCGCCTGTGCGGAGGCCACC
>CAWUJR010000801.1:0-1597 GCA_963922375.1 uncultured Robbsia sp. | reverse complement strand
GTCGCGGCGGCAGCGGTGCTCGTGCTGCTGGTGTTGGCGGCGCTGTTTGCGCCCTGGCTGGCGCCGCACGACCCGATCATTCAATTTCGCCAATCGATACAGCAGCCGCCGGTCTGGCAGCAGGGCGGCAACTGGCGCTTTGTGCTGGGAACCGATGAGGCCGGGCGGGATATCGTGTCGCGCTTACTGTTTGGCGCGCGCACGAGTCTGACGATCGGGTTGATCTCGGTGCTATTGGCCGTGGTGCCCGGCATCGTGCTCGGCCTCCTTGCCGCGTTCTTCCCGAAGTGGCTCGATGCGCCGGTGATGCGACTGATGGACATTCTGTTGGCGCTGCCCTCGCTGCTATTGGCGGTCGCCGTGGTCGCGGTACTCGGGCCGGGCCTGATCAATACGATGATGGCGATCGGCATCGTCGGGCTGCCCGGCTTCACGCGCCTGACGCGGGCGGCGGCACTCGGCGAATTGCAAAAGGATTATGTGGTCGCGTCGCGCGTGGCCGGTGCCGGCACGTTGCGACTGATGTTCTCGCAAGTGCTGCCGAACTGTGCCGCGCCATTGATCGTGCAGGCCACACTGGGCTTCTCGACCGCGATTCTGGATGCTGCCGCATTGGGCTTTCTGGGTCTCGGCGTTCAGCCACCGTCCGCCGAATGGGGCGCGATGCTGGCCTCCGCGCGGGACTATATCGAAAGCGCATGGTGGATCGTGACGATGCCCGGTCTGGCGATTCTGGTCACCGTGCTGGCGATCAATCTATTCGGCGATGGCCTGCGCGATGCGCTGGATCCGAAGCTGAGGAGGTTGCGCTGATGCTGAACATTCGCAATCTATCGGTGAGTTTCGATTCGGCGGTCGCGGTCGAGCAGGTGGATTTTTCGATCGATGCCGGCGAGGTGGTGGGGGTGGTCGGCGAATCCGGCTCCGGAAAGAGCGTGACGATGCTCGCGTTGATGGGGCTGATCGATGCGCCGGGGCAGGTGACGGCCGACATGTTCGATTTTGCCGGGCACGATCTGTTGACGATGAAACCGCGCGAGCGTCGGCGCATCGTCGGGCGCGACATCGCGATGGTGTTCCAGGATGCGCAATCCAGTCTGAATCCGAGTTATTCGGTTGGGTTTCAGATCGCAGAGGTGCTGCGTCAGCACGAAGGCTTGCGCGGCAAAGCCCTGCACCAGCGTGTGCTCGATTTGCTCGATCAGGTCGAGATCCCCGACGCCAAGAATCGGATCGACGCCTATCCGCATCAATTGTCGGGGGGGATGAATCAACGTGTGATGATCGCGATCGCGATTGCCTGCAACCCGAAGCTATTGATTGCCGATGAGCCCACGACCGCGCTGGATGTCACCATCCAGGCGCAAATCATGGCGTTGCTGCGGCAGTTGCAACGCGACAGGGGCATGGCGATGGTCCTGATTTCGCACGATCTGGCGGTGATTTCGGAAATGGCGGATCGTGTCACGGTGATGTACGCCGGGCAAGTGATCGAGTCGCAACCGGTGCCCGCGATCTTCGACGCGCCGCGTCATCCGTACACGGCGGCGCTGCTGGCGGCGATTCCGGAGCACAACCGCGGAGCGGCCCGCTTGGC
>CAWUJR010000800.1:0-1599 GCA_963922375.1 uncultured Robbsia sp. | reverse complement strand
TTGCGAACCGGCGCGGAGGCGGCAGCGTCGCTTGCACCGTTTGCAGCCGGATCGTCCTGCGGATCCGGGGGCAGTGCTTCCTCGTAATGCAGCACGAGCAATTGCCGCACGCCGCGAATCTGTGCGACCGGGGCGGCGACGACATTCGCAAATGCGGAATCGGATTGCCGTTCGACGCGCAGGACGCGGCCGACCGGCAGTCCGGATGGATAGACGCCATCCAGGCCGCTGGTCACCAACTCGTCACCCGGCTTCACATCGGCACCGGTGGGCACGAAACGCAGATCCAGCAGATCGCCGTTCGCGGTCCCATAGACGACGCTGCGGACGCCGGTTCGGACGATCTGTACCGGCACCGCCTGATCACGATCGGTCAGTAACGTGACTTCCGATTGCAGCGGGAAGACGCGCGTGACCTGTCCGATCAAGCCGTCTTCGTTGATAACCGGCGCGCCGGCTACCACGCCCGACTGCAACCCATGATCGATGACGACCTTCTGGTTGAACGGATCGCGCGTGTCGTATTGGATTTCGGCCGGAATCGGTTTGATTGGTGCTTGCTGGGACAACTGCAGCAGCGCTCGCAGATGGCCGTTTTCGGCGTCCAGCTCGGCAGCACGCGCCGCAGCCAGACCGAGTTGCAGATTGCGCTTTTGCAACGCGGCGTTCTGCGCCCGCAGGGTCGAGCCGGAAACGAAAAAGTCGAGCGCATCCAGCGCGGCATCGCGGGGCACCAGTGCCAGGCGTTGCAGCGGATAGAGCGCAGTGCCCACGACCTGACGCACGAGTTTCAGCGTGTGAAAGTGCGCGTCGGTAAACAACAGGACGAATGCGAGCAGGACGAAGACGACCAGCCGCGCGAGCGCCGAGGGACCCTGCTTGAACAGCGGCGGTGGACTGTAATCCATGAGCGGACGTCTGAGCCTTCGATGCGGGCGAAATGGACGACAAAGGACGACAAAGGACGAATCGAGCCCGTTTCGCCAACCAACCCGACCGTGGCTGAAGGGTGCTTATTCGTAGGAGAAAATGCTGCGGACCTTGTCGACACGCTCCAGCGCCATGCCGGAACCGCGCACCACACAGGTCAGCGGATCTTCCGCTACCAATACCGGCAAGCCGGTTTCTTCTGCCAGCAACCGATCAAGGTCGCGCAGCAGCGCACCGCCACCGGTCAGCATCATGCCGCGCTCGGCAATATCCGCACCCAGTTCCGGCGGCGTTTGCTCGAGGGCGATCTTCACCGACGACACGATCTGATTCAATGGATCGGTCAGCGCTTCGAGAATTTCATTGCTGGAGATCGTGAAGCTGCGCGGAATGCCTTCGGACAGGTTGCGGCCCTTGACTTCCATTTCCTTGACTTCGGAGCCAGGAAAAGCGGAGCCGATTTCCTTCTTGATGGCTTCGGCGGTCTGCTCGCCGATCAACATGCCATAGTTGCGGCGGATATAGTTGACGATCGCCTCGTCGAACTTGTCGCCGCCGACGCGGACCGAGCCCTTGTACACGATGCCGCCGAGCGAGATCACCCCGACTTCGGTCGTGCCGCCGCCGATGTCGACGACCATCGAGCCGGTCGGCTCACCGACCGGCAGC
>CAWUJR010000799.1:0-1599 GCA_963922375.1 uncultured Robbsia sp. | reverse complement strand
CGCTCGCGACGATTTGCTGCAACACGCGACGCACTGGGTAGCGGCCCGTTTCGATGTCGAGCAACAGACGCGCGCCCAAATGGGATTCGACGACTTGCTGACGCGGCTCGATCGCGCATTGCAAGGGCCGAACGGTTCACGCCTGGCGGAGATGATACGACAGCAGTTTCCCGTCGCGATGATCGATGAGTTCCAGGATACGGACCCACTGCAGTACCGCATCTTCGACACGATCTATCATCTTGCGGACAATGCCGCCGATCGGGCGTTGATTTTGATTGGCGATCCGAAGCAAGCTATTTATGCGTTCCGCGGTGCCGACATTTACACCTATTTGAGCGCTCGTCGCGATACCGACGGGCGGCATTACACGCTTGGAACCAACTATCGGTCCACGCGCAATATGGTGGCGGCAACGAATCATTGCTTCGAACAGGCCGAAGCGCGACCCGAAGGAGAAGGCGCGTTTCTGTTTCGACGGCAGCATGACGACCCCTTACCGTTCGTACCGGTACGGGCGAAGGGACGCGACGCTCAGTGGTGTGTAGATGCGCAGGCGGCACCTGCGCTGGTTGCCTGGTATCAAGACGACGATGCGGAGAAAGTCACCGGAAAAACGCACTATATCCAGCATTTTTCGCAGATCTGTGCAAACGAGATCGTGCGCTTGCTGACGCTCGGTCAGCAGCGGCGGGCCGGCTTCATCGAACCGGAATCGTTCACCGCGTTGTCGCCAGGCGATATCGCCGTGCTCGTGAACACCGGCAACGAAGCGAAGGCGGTACGTCGTGCGTTGTCCGCGCGCGGCGTGCGCAGCGTCTATCTATCCGACAAGGAGTCCGTGTTTCAGAGCACGAGTGCGGCAGAGTTGCAGCGTTGGCTGGCGGCCTGTGCAGAGCCGGATAACGACCGTTTACTGCGGGCGGCACTCGCGACGCCGGCATTAGGACTGGACTGGGCGTCGCTCGACCGTTTGAACCACGACGAGCTCGCATGGGAGGGCCGCGTGATCCAGTTCCGTCAGTATCGTCAATGCTGGCGCCGGCAAGGGGTACTGCCGATGCTGCGGCGCGTGCTGAACGACTTTGCGGTGCCGCGTCGATTGTTGTCGACGGGACGAGAGCGGGAACTGACGGATCTGCTGCATCTGGCCGAGCTTCTGCAGCAGGCCAGCGTCCTGCTGGATGGCGAGCATGCACTGATCCGCCATCTCGCGGAGCAGCGTGACGACGCCGGCGATGAAAACGACGTGCGCAAACTGCGACTCGAAAGCGATGCGGATCTGGTAAAGGTCGTGACCGTGCACAAGTCCAAGGGGCTCGAATATCCGTTGGTGTTTCTGCCATTTGCGTGCGGTTTCCGTGCTGCCAAAGCAGGAGATCTGCCGCTGACCTGGCATGATGATCAGCGTCGGCCGCACGTGAGTTTGAGCGCGGATGACATCGTACTCGAACGGGCGGATCAGGAACGTCTGGGCGAAGATCTGCGTAAGCTCTATGTGGCATTGACCCGAGCGCGATTTGCGACCTGGATCGGGTTGGCAACCATCGATGAGCTACATCGTAGTGCGCTGGGTTATTTGCTGAGCGGCGGTCGGCC
>CAWUJR010000798.1:0-1601 GCA_963922375.1 uncultured Robbsia sp. | reverse complement strand
GCGCAACGTATCGCCGAATTGACCGCCGAGCACGGCCGGCAGCGCAGCATTCTGGATCGACTGCAGGCCATTGGCGGCGCGAGCGTCGTGCTGGTCGCGCAACTCTCGACGATCGCCAGCCTGCTACTGGGCGCCTGGGCATTGCAACATCACCGGATTGCCGCCCCGGCGTTGGCGATGGTGGTTCTGCTGACGATGGCGCAATTCGAAGTGGTCGGCACGCTCCCGGAAGCGATCAGTCAGTTGGGCGCCACCTTAGTATCGGCAGCACGTCTGTTTGCGCTGATCGATGCAGAGCCGGCCGTTCGTGATCCGGATGTCGCCGACACACTCCCCACCGGACTCGATCTGCAGTTTCGTGACGTTCACTTGCGCTATCGGGAGGACGGTCCCTGGGCGTTGCGTGGCCTCGATCTAGACCTGCCGGCCGGGCACCGCGTAGCGATTGTCGGGCCGTCCGGAGCCGGTAAGAGCAGCATCGTCGGCGCGCTATTACGGTTCTACCCGATTCAGTCCGGACAGATCATGTTGGCCGGTCGCCCGTTGGAGGCGTTTGCCGGCGACACCGTACGAAGCCTGGTTTCGGTCGTCGAGCAACGCACGCATATCTTCAATGGCAGTGTGCTCGACAACCTGCTGATCGCCCGACCGGATGCCGACGCAGAACAGGTCCGCGCTGCGCTGTCGGCGGCGCAACTGGATCGCTTTGTCGCGGGGCTCCCGGATGGATTGAATACCTGGGTAGGCGAGGGCGGCGTACTGCTCTCCGGCGGCGAAGCGCGCCGCGTCGCGATCGCCCGCGCGTTGCTCGCCGATCGGCCGATTCTCATATTGGATGAGCCGACCGAGGGGTTGGATGCGACCACCGCACAATCACTGCTGACGGCGTTGGCGCAACTGATGGAAGGCCGCACGGTACTGTTGATTACGCACCGGCTGGAAGGCTTGGCTACGTTGGTCGACCACCGCGTCACGATGATGCAGGGGCGGGTAGTGGCAAGTTAAGCGGTAAGACCGACAGAGACGGCGAAGATGGCAAGCGGTGGCGGCCAACTTGCCGTTGTTTCGAGACAATCTTTGCCCGCTGACCTTCTTGGATGTGCCCGAAGAAGCATACGGCCGCGCTACGTTGGGTGTCTATGCGCTCACGCGGGTCGAGCTATTGCGCGATCTTTACGTATGGGCCTACGAGCACAGGAGAGCCGCGCCACCGTTCAGGCATTCGTCACGGAGGCGCTGCGACGCTTGCATGAAGGCGTCCTTGCTCGATATGGCCTTCGACCTGCCGAATACGCCAACTGGAAGCGGACTTTCGACAACGACTGATGCTGCTCTGACGTGCCGCCGATATTCGCGCCGGACGCCGCGCCCTGGCCTACCGCGCCGCTCGCTGTCTTTCAGTCGTCATCCCCTTCAGACGAGTGTCCCTCCGTCCGGAAACGCCAGCTCAGGTCGAACGGGACGTCGACGATATAGCGGCCTTCCGTCAACGTCCCGATCGCATGCACGGTATAGCCGGTTTGCGCGCGCAGCGGCTCGAGCGGCGTGCAGATCGCGGTGTTGCGCAGGTTGTCCCCCGCCGTCAACGCCGCGATGTGACA
>CAWUJR010000797.1:0-1602 GCA_963922375.1 uncultured Robbsia sp. | reverse complement strand
GGTTCTGCCACTTCCGGCACGCGGTTGCGGCCGCATTGTTCGCACGCAGCGCGGGTCAACGCGATCCAATGCTGATGCCGCCGTTCGCGCCTTTCTCCGTTCAGTCGCACGACGCTGCGATCCGCTGCAATCGGTACGATCCGGCTGACACCGAGCTCGACCGCTTTCTCGATCAGCCAGTCCATTTTTTCGTTGCTCGCGATCCCCTGGATCAATTCGATCCGGTACGGCGGTTCGCTGCCATTGTCCGCGCTGACGCCCCGCACTTCGGCGCTTGCGTGTTTCTTTCCCAACGCTGTCAATATGGCATCGAACGCCGCGCCATCGCCGTTGAAGAGGGTCAACGCGTCACCGGTTTGCAGGCGCAGCACCTGGACATGGCGCACCACCGCCTCGGGTAGCGCGAGCGAATCGCCGGCGGCCAGCGGCGTGTCGATAAAAAATCGGGGCATCGTACGGTTCGGCAGTAAAAAACGAAGCGGTGAAAAAGCAGTGCGGCGTCGCGCAATGCGCGCAATGACTGACCCACAGCAACGCATGGGCGGGCAATCGGGCCTCAATATACGGTATCGCGTCCACGCTGACCACTCGGCGTACGCATTCACAGCGTGCGCTAGCAGGCCGACTTTGTCGCGTGTCTGCTAGAATATGTTGCCCTGACGGTGTGCGCATTCGTCGCGCACTGGCGCTGTTTTGGTGCGCCGGCGCAATCCGCCATTCGGGATCCGTAATTCGCTTTCTGTAGTTCGTTTCCGTATTTCCCATGCATTCGCGTCGCTCACGAGACGGACGGCGCCAGCCCTCGAAAAAATGACACTTCAGACCAGCAGCCAGACGACGCCCCTTGCCAACGCGATCCGCTTTCTTGCGATGGACGCCGTCGAACAAGCCAAATCCGGGCATCCCGGCATGCCGATGGGCATGGCCGAAATCGCCGTCGCCTTGTGGCAACGTCATCTGAAGCACAGCCCGAGCAACCCGCAGTGGGCCGACCGCGACCGTTTCGTGTTGTCGAACGGTCATGGCTCGATGTTGCTGTACGCGCTGCTGCATCTGACAGGCTATGACTTGCCGATCGAGCAACTGAAGCAGTTCCGTCAACTGCACAGCAAGACGCCGGGTCACCCGGAAGTGGGTATCACGCCGGGCGTCGAGACCACCACCGGTCCGCTCGGCCAAGGCCTCGCCAACGCGGTCGGCATGGCGCTCGCCGAAGCATTGCTGGCGAAGGAGTTCAATCGCGACGATGCGCAGATCGTCGATCACCACACGTATGCGTTCGTCGGCGACGGTTGCCTGATGGAAGGCATCTCGCATGAAGTGTGCTCGCTGGCCGGTACCCTGGGATTGTCGAAGCTGATCGTGCTGTACGACGACAACGGCATCTCGATCGACGGTCATGTCGAATACTGGTTCGGCGACGACACGCCGAAGCGTTTCGAAGCGTACGGCTGGAACGTGGTGCGGGGCGTCGACGGTCACGACATCGACGCGATCGATGCGGCCATCGCGTCGGCCAAAGCGGCCGGCAAGCCGTCGCTGATCTGCTGCAAGACGGTGATCGGCAAGCGGATGAAGAACGGGGGGATGCGCTGGGGCGAG
>CAWUJR010000796.1:0-1602 GCA_963922375.1 uncultured Robbsia sp. | reverse complement strand
GGCGCAGGGCGTGCCCACGCCTAACGCCGACATCACGACGCCAGCAACGCCGATGGCGGCTCCAGCCGCGCCGTCTGGCGGCGACTTCGACATGCTGGTAGGCACCTACACGGTCGGCAGCGACAGCAAAGGCATTTACGTGTATCGCTTCGATACGGCGAGCGGCAACGTCACGCTGCTGTCGACCGCCGCCGCGGTGAACCCGTCTTACCTGGCAATCGCAAAAGATCTGCGTCACGTCTACACGGTCAATGAATTGCCCGGCGATGCAACGCCGAATAGCAGCGGCAATATCAGTGCTTTTACATTCGACGCCGCTAGCGGGCAGTTGGCGTTTGTCGATCGGGTCTCCTCCCAAGGCAACGACCCGACTTATCTGACGATCTCGCCGGATGGCAAGTATTTGGTGACGGCGAATTATTCGGTGGCGTCGAATCCGGGTGGTAGCTTGACGGTGTTCCCGATCACGCAGACCGGCGCGGTCGGTCCGGCCGTGCTGAGCGCACATCATGACGGCAGTGGCCCGGTCACTGGACGCCAGGACAACTCGCACGTTCACTCGACGGTGTTTTCACCGGATGGGCGTTATCTGTTTGCGCAGGACCTGGGCGTGGATAAGGTGTTTGCGTATCGCTATCGTTCCGATTCATCACCGGCCGGGACCAACGACACGCCGCCACTGTTGGCCGCGAACACCCCTGCCTATACCGCCATGCCGGCCGGTTCGGGGCCGCGACACCTGATCTTCGATCGCAGTGCGAAGCATGCGTATCTGACGACCGAGATGAATTCGTCCGTGACGGTTTTCGACTATGACGACGGTCATCTCACGAAGACGCAATCTGTACAAATGACCGCGCCGGGCTTCAAGGGTGCGGTGGGCGGCGGAGCCATTCATCTGTCCGCAGATGGCCGCTTTCTCTACACAACCAATCGCGGCGATGTCAACGAGATCGTCAGTTATACCGTCGATCCGGTGTCGGGGCATCTGACGCTGCTGCAACGCGTGTCGTCACAAGGCAAGACGCCGCGGGAGTTCGCGATCGATCCGTCCGGCCGCTGGTTTATCGTCGGCAATCAGGAAAGTAACACCGCTTTCGTGTTCCGACGCGATCCTGAGACAGGTAAGTTGCTCGATAACCCGACGAAAATGAACATCGGTTCGCCGGTGTATTTCGCGTTCGTGCCCGCGCATTCGTAAGCACATGCGCTTAGCCTGAGGCGTCCCCCTAACGCCGTCATGTTGCCGTCCATGGACGCTTCGCATCGGCTAGGCCTCCGTGGGTAACGATAATCTGCCGACCTCGCGTCGGCATTTTTCATTCAATCGGGCGTGACTCCCTTGCTAAACCTTGCGCTTCGTACGCACATCGGCGTACCGATCGACACGACATCGGTTTCGAACGTGGGCGCGCGGCTTTGTTCGTCGAGACGATACACCCGCATGTGATCGCTGTCCTGGTTCGCGACAAGCAGAAACTGTTGGCACGGAGACAGCGTCAAGCTTCTGGGCGTTTCGCCGCCGCTGGATTGATGCGCGACGTCGATGATGAGACCGCTGCTGGCATCGATCAGGCATGTGGCCACCGTATTCGCCCCCCG
>CAWUJR010000795.1:0-1613 GCA_963922375.1 uncultured Robbsia sp. | reverse complement strand
CGCCGTCTGCGCACCATTGGTTCGGCACCGACCAACTGGGTCGCGATGTCTTCTCGCGGGTGCTGACCGGCGCGCGCGACGTGTTGACGATCGCGCCTGTGGCCACCGTCATCGGGACGGCACTGGGGACCGCCCTGGGCTTGCTGACCGGTTATCTGGGCGGTTGGATCGACCAACTGATCGGCCGCATCATCGATGCCGTGCTGGCACTGCCGTTGGTCATCGTCGCACTCCTCGCCATGGCGGCGCTGGGCGGCAGCGATATGACGATGATCGTCGTGATCGGTGCCACGTTTGCGCCGATCACCGCGCGGACGGTTCGCGCCGCCGTCCTCAGCGAACGACATCTGGACTACGTCGCCGCGGCGAAAACGCGCGGCGAATCGGCCATTCGGATCATGGTGTCCGAGATTCTGCCGAACGTCGCGGCTCCGATCGTCGTCGAGGCGGCAGTCCGGTTGGGATATGCGATCTTCACTGTCGCGACGCTATCATTTCTGGGCTTCGGCACGCAACCGCCATCGCCGGACTGGGGGCTGACGCTTTCCGAAAACTACACGCTGCTCGCTGGCGGCGCGTGGTGGACGGTCGTATTCAGCGGTGCGGCCACCGCTTCGCTGGTCATCGCGGTCAACCTGATCGCCGATGGCATGCAGGCCGGCCTGCGCGGGGAACAAGAATGAACGCGCTCGCGACCGTGCCGCCCCCCGACGACCGCTCGACGCCGGACGCACTATCGTTCGCGAATGTGAGCGTGTCCTATCGCGTCGATGGCCGCGAATGCGACGTTCTACACGATCTGACGCTGCGAATCCGCCCGGGTGAGGCGTACGGCTTGGTTGGGGAGTCGGGCTCTGGCAAATCCACTGCTGCGCTCGCCGCGGTACGCTACCTGCCGCGCGGCGGCAAGCAACGACGCGGCCACATTCATATCGCCGGCGTACCCATCGACACACTGAGTGCAACGGCACTACGACACCTACGCGCCCACCAGGTGTCGATGATCTATCAGGACGCCGGCAGCGCGTTGAACCCGGCGATGACGGTGGGGCGTCAATTGATCGAAGCGTTTGAAATCGCCTGCACGGAACCGGGCATGCGCCGCGCGGAATTTGCCCGACAGGCGGCGTCCATGCTGGAACGCGTGCGAATAGATTCGCCATCGCAAGTGATGCGGCAATACCCGCACCAGTTGTCCGGCGGCATGCAGCAGCGCGTGGTGATCGCCATGGCGCTCGCATCGCGCCCGACGCTGTTGATTCTGGACGAACCGACGACTGGTCTGGACAGCACCGTTGAAGCGGAGGTGCTGTCGTTGCTCCGCGAGATCCGCGATGAAGCGTCGCTCTCGATGCTGTTCATCAGCCATAACCTGGCCGTCGTAGCGTCGATATGCGATCGCGTCGGCATTCTGTACGCGGGGGAGCTGGTTGAGGAAGGCACGACGCAGCAAGTGCTCGGTGATTCGCAGCATCCGTACACGGTCAGTTTGCTGCGTTGTTTGCCGGCGGGGCATTCCCACGCCGAAACCGGCGGGTTGGCAACGATTCCCGGTTCGCTGCCGCCGCTCGGCCGACGTGCCGACGCCTGTGCGTTCGCCGAGCGATGCGGAC
>CAWUJR010000794.1:0-1615 GCA_963922375.1 uncultured Robbsia sp. | reverse complement strand
TAATGGCGGCGCCGACGCGACGCCGAACGTCGTCGACGGCGTCGCGTTCGCGCGCCTGTACGGCGAGCCGCTATTCAAGATGCCGCAGGATTTGTATATCCCGCCGCAAGCACTCGAAGTGTTTCTCGAAAGCTTCGAAGGACCGCTGGATCTGCTGCTCTACCTGATCCGCAAGCAGAACGTGAATGTGCTCGACATCCCGATGGCCGATGTCACCGCCCAATATCTCGGATATGTCGAGCAAATCCGCCGTACGAATCTCGAATTGGCCTCTGACTATCTGCTGATGGCGGCCATGCTGATCGAGATCAAGTCGCGGATGCTGTTGCCGGTGAAAAAATCGGACAGCAACGACGAAGTCGACGATCCGCGTGCCGAGCTGGTCAGGCGCCTGCTCGAATACGAGCAGATGAAGCTGGCGGCGCAGCAACTGGACCGCTTGCCGCAACGCGGCCGCGACTTCCAGCAAGCGCAGGTGCATGTGGAGGAAACGCTGACGCCGCGTTGGCCGGACGTCAGCCCGGACGACTTGCACGCAGCGTTTCGCGATCTGTTCCGACGCGCGAAACTGGTCGCGCATCACAAGATCAGCCGCGAGGAGTTGTCGGTTCGTGAGCACATGAGCATCATGCTGCGGCGCCTGCAATCGGCCAGCTTCGTCGAATTCACCGATCTGTTCGATGCCGAGCGCGGTGTCCCGGTCGTCGTCGTCAATTTCATCGCGATGCTCGAACTGACGCGGGAATCGTTGATCCAAGTGACACAGGCGGAACCGTTTGCGCCGATTTACGTTCGGTTAGCCTACTCGCCCAGCTGACGCGGAATGCTCTACAATCGCGCCGGGACGGGGTCATGCAAGCCATTGCTTGCCCCGCTCGAACGGGCCGTGCCGGCCGTGGCGTCCGGCCGCGTCGTGGCGATCGCCTCGAACGTTTTGATGCCCCGCTCACCGGTCCCTATGGAGATCGCCGTACAAGATGAAAGTCATCAGCTCAATTCAAGAACTGCGCGACCAGTTGCGCGGTCAAAACCGCGTCGCCTTCGTGCCGACGATGGGTAGCCTGCACGAGGGCCATCTGTCGTTGATGCGTCAGGCGCGCCAGCATGGTGACCCGGTTGTCGCCAGCATCTTCGTCAACCGCCTGCAGTTCGGCCCGAACGAAGACTTCGATAAATATCCGCGCACGCTCGAGGCGGATATCGAGAAGCTGCAGAAAGAAAACGTCTATGTGCTGTTCGCACCGACCGAGCGGGATCTGTATCCGGAGCCGCAGGAATATCGGATTCATCCGCCGACGGATCTTGGCGACATCCTCGAAGGCGAGTTTCGCCCGGGCTTTTTCGCCGGCGTCTGTACCGTCGTCATGAAGCTGTTCTGCTGTGTGAATCCGCGCGTGGCGGTGTTCGGCAAAAAGGACTACCAGCAATTGATGGTCGTCCGGCGTTTGGCGCAGCAGTTCGCGCTCACGACCGATATCGTGGCGGCCGAGACCGTGCGCGAACCTTCCGGGCTGGCGCTGTCGTCGCGGAACCGCTATCTCAGCGCCGCTGAGCAGGCCGAGGCCCCCCGTCTCCATGCGGTGCTCAGCGAAGTGCGAAAGCAGGTGCAAAATGG
>CAWUJR010000793.1:0-1619 GCA_963922375.1 uncultured Robbsia sp. | reverse complement strand
CCCATCGGCCGCATCGGCCGCATCGCTCGCATCCGAACGACGCTGCGCCGCCAGCGCCTCGCTGCGATCGATCAGATGCATCAGGACCGCTCGCCCGGCGGGCTGTTCGAACCAGTGCACATGGCCGAGCAGATAACCGGTGTAAGCAATGTCGGCCGCTTCGGGCAGGTCGAGCACACTCGCAAAATAGCCGACCTCGGATAGCGCAAACTCGGTGTGCACGATCGGCAGCAGCGCGATCAACGCCGCATAATCCTTCGCCTGCAGAGGCGCCACCGCCGCATAGCCATCCAGCAACGCATCGATCTGATCGATATGGACGATCCGCTGTCCCGGTTCGACCAGCCACTCGATCGCGTTGCGCTCGATGGCGAGCGCCAGATCGTAGATCGCGCAGGTGCGATCGGCCAGACCGAAATCGAGCACCGATGCAACATCCGCCTGATCGCCCACGCCGTTCCACAACAAGTTCGATGCATGCCAGTCCCCATGCGTCCAGAGCGGCGTCAGTGTCGGCAGCAACGGCACCAGCCGCGCATGGTAGGGCCCGATCACCGCAGCGATATCACGCCGCCACGGACGGCCCGCGAGCGCTTTGTTCAGCGCGGGCTGGCGTTGAATCCAAGCATCCATCGACCCGATCAGGTCCGGCGTGCCAATGACCCGGAAACTCGACAGCAACAAGCGAGGCGGCCGAGCAGGGGCGTCGTAATCCACTGCGGCGAGATGCAGGCGCGCCAGCGCTTCTCCGGCGGCATACGCGTGCGCGGTACGCTTGAACGGTTCCCACGACATCACATTGCGGTAGACGTCATCGCCGTCGGCCGCTTTATGCACCTCATAGGTCCAATCGCCGATATGGATTGCGGTCCGTCCGAGGCGGTCCGGCAATACTTGCACGACCGGGATGCCGCGCGCATACAGGTGCGCGATGAAGCGATGCTCCTCGGTCAGTGCTTCGACATCGCGCAAGCTGACGTGGTGGCGCTTGACGAATAAGGTCTCGCCAGTGCTCATCGTCGCCAGCGCCGCAGCCGCAAACGGGCGCGGACTATGCCACGACAACCGCTCGATGGTGCCGGCGATTCGGTAAGACGCGAGCACGCTCGCGACCTCGCTGACGATCATCAATGGCCAGTCGCGTTCGGCCTGCTCACCGCTGATACCGAACTGAACGACCGGGGAAGGCGAAGACAAAGACGCAGAAGACAGTCCCGGCGCGCCGGACACGGAGCTGCCCGCCGTGTTGCCGGTGCTGCTGCCCGTGCCATTACGCATCGGATCGGCGTCGCGCTCGTCTGCGCGCTGCACTTTCAACGCATGATGCCAGTCCCGCCAGCCGATGACCGCAAGCACGACGAAGAACGCATAGAGCAACGAGGTGGGATAGAGCGCCTTGAACGTAAACATGCCGACATAGATGCAATCGACGATCGTCCACAGCCCCCATGACGCGAGATATTTACGTGCAGTCCAATATTGCGCGACCAGACTGAATGACGATAGCGACGCGTCTACCCACGGCAGGGCTGCGGCCGTGAGACGCGACATCAAGCCGCCGACGACCACGCTGCCGACCGCACCGGTAAGCAGGATCGTTTGCCCGGGCTGCGCGTCCA
>CAWUJR010000792.1:0-1620 GCA_963922375.1 uncultured Robbsia sp. | reverse complement strand
CTGACCGCGCCATGCTGCGCGATCAACGCTGGCGGCACGCCAAGTGCGCTGGTTTTGGCATCATTCGAATAGGTCACGTAGCCGCGCTCGAACCAGCCGCTGCTGCCGGCGATCTCGGTCATCGCGGCGGCGATCATGCCGCCGGTACACGACTCGGCACTGACCATCATCAGACCATCTGCGTCGAGCTGTTGCCCCAGCGCAATGGCCAGCGACGTCAGCAGGTCTTCATCGGGAAGCGATGGCGAAATGGGCATGGTGTCAAAATCCTCGCTCAACGGTGCCTATGCGACAGATATAGGCGACAAAAGGAGATCGGCCCGACGGCGGGACTGTCGGCCGATATGGCTGCGGTGCGTTTCTATCGTTGGTCATCGTGCTGCTTTGCCGCTTTGCATCGTGCGGCGCGTCAATGCCGCCACCACGCGATGACCAGCAAAGAAAAGAAGGCTGCGACCAGATCGTCGAACATGATGCCGAATCCGCCCTTCAAACGGCGGTCGAAGTACCGAATCGGCGGTGGCTTGACCATGTCGAAGAACCGGAACACCAGGAACGCGGCCAGTTGTCCGGCGAAGCCGGTCGGCATGACGAACAGTAAGACGATCCACATGGCGACAATCTCGTCCCACACGATCGCGCCCGGGTCGGGCGTCTGCATTTTGTCGGCCGTGAAACCGCACAACCCGATGCCGGCAACAAACCCCGCGACGATCAACCCCCACCAAGCCAGCGGTGACAAATACGGATTCAGCACCACGAACGATAGCCACCCGAACAGCGTACCGCAGGTACCGGGCATGATCCGGGACAGCCCGCTGCCAAAACCGAGCGAAAACCAAAGCGCGGGATGCGACAGCATGAACCGCCACGTCGGGCGGCGTACGGGGCTTGCGCGCGGCGGAGTGGCGCGGGCGCGCTGGGTGGGGTCGTCCACGACGGTCCATTCGGTTTGCGCGGGCATGCCACCGTCTTGGTCTGGGTGCACTTGCCCGATGTCTCGCGGGAAGTCGGGTTCAGTTGCCATTGAAATGATCGAATCCACTCAAGGTTAAGCGCAGTGGCCGACCGTCACGGTCCGTCCAAAGGATGTGGCCGGCATTCACCATGGCGATCGGCTTGGCTGCTGCATCGCTTCCTTCAAGGCTCCCCTCGCGGCCTTCCCCGTCGGCCAGCGCGGGGTTGGCCGCATGGTCTGCCGAATGGTGAGCCGAATGGTTTGCCTCTAGGATTTCGCCGATGCGGCTGACCTTGATGCCGCTCTCGATGCCCGCCTGAACGATCCGATCCCGCGCGGTGACCGGTGCGGTGAAGCAGAGCTCATAATCGTCGCCGCCCGCCAGTGTGCAGGTGCGTTGGATGCTCTGCGGTTGTGCGGCGAGCCAGGAAGAACGCGGAATTGCATCGGTGTCGACGCGCGCGGCGACGCCCGAGCGCCGCAGAATGTGCGCGAGGTCGCCGCTCAGCCCATCGGATAGGTCGATGGCCGCGTGGGCAATGCCGCGCAGTGCTTGGCCCAGCGCAATGCGGGGGTTAGGCATTTCCATCGCATCACGGACCGCAGGCAGGATCGCTGCCGACCGGAGCACCGTGTCGGCGGTCGGCGCCGTTTCGTCAGTC
>CAWUJR010000791.1:0-1628 GCA_963922375.1 uncultured Robbsia sp. | reverse complement strand
GAGGCCGCGAATCTGTTGGCCGCGCGTCTGGCCACTCAGCCGGCGCTTTTCTCTGCCGTATCGCGTCCGGACGGCGGTGCATTCTTCGAGAAAAACGGACTGTTATATCTGTCGACCGACCAGTTGTCGCGTCTACGCGACCAACTCACGCAAGGCAAGTCGTTGCTGAACTCGCTCGCGCGCGATCCGAGTTTGCGCGGACTGGCGAATCTATTGTCGGTGACGCTACTCGTGCCGTTGCAGACCGGTAAGATAACGCTCGGCGATATGCGCACACTGCTCGGTCGCAGCGCCGATGCGGTCGACGGCGCGCTGGCAAATCGCCCTGCAGCGTTGTCGTGGCGTGCGCTGGCGCAGTCGTCGGACGCATCTACGTCCGCATCCGCATCGGCAGCGAGCACGGCAGCGCCGGCACCGGGTCGGGCCTTCGTCACGGCCCGCCCGATTCTGAATTATGGTGCACTGGAACCGGGTGCCAAGTCGTCAGACGCGATTCGGCAAGCTGCTATCGATCTGAAACTGGCCGAGCGCTTTCACGCGACCGTGCGCCTGACCGGCGCTCAGCCGTTGTCCGATGAGGAATTCGCGTCGGTGGCCCAAGGGGCGATTCCGGACGCAATCGGCACCTTGGTGCTGGTGCTCGCGATCTTGTGGTACGCGCTGCGTTCGGCACGTCTGGTGGCCGCGGTGTTCGCGGTGCTGTTGGCGGGGCTGGCCGCGACAGCGGCGCTTGGCCTGTTGATGGTCGGCGCGCTGAACCTGATATCGGTCGCGTTCGCCGTATTGTTCATTGGTATCGGGGTAGATTTCAGCATTCAATTCGGCGTGCGGTATCGCGAAGAGCGCTTCCTCGCCGAAGACCTGACGACCGCGTTGTTGCGCTCGGCCAAGGCGATCGCATTACCGCTGACGTTAGCGGCGGCGGCCACCGCCGCCAGTTTCTTCTCGTTCCTGCCGACCGCCTATCGTGGCATTTCGGAGCTCGGCCTGATTGCCGGCGTCGGCATTCTCTTCGTCGCGTTTCCATCGAGCCTGACGCTATTGCCCGCGCTGATCGTGCTGCTAAAGCCGACCGGGGAGCGTGCGGCGCCGGGTTTTGCGTTCCTCGCACCGGTGGATCGTCTGTTCGAGCGGCAGCGCAAGCCGATCCTGATCGGCACCCTGGTAGTGGTGATCGCGGGCTTGCCGTTGCTCTCGCGTCTGCACTTCGATTTCAACCCGCTGCACATCAAGGACCCGCATTCCGAATCGATGCGTACATTGATGTCGCTCGATAGCAGCACCGCCGGCATCAACGATATTTCCGTATTGACGTCTTCGCCGGCGGCCGCAGAAACACTGGCGAGCCGTCTGGCGAAGGTGCCGGAGGTCGGCCGTGCACTGTCGCTGAATAGCTTCGTGCCGTCGGACCAACCGGCGAAACTTCGGTTGATCGCGCAGTTGGGCGAGACGTTGACGCCTATTTTGTCGCAAGCGCCGCTGTCGACAGCGGCCGATGCGGCGCGCGTATCTGCTCTGCGGCAGGCATCGATGCAGTTGCGCAATGCGGCATTGGATAACCCGGGACCCGGCGCGGCCGAGGCCAAGCGCTTGTCCGATGGATTGCGCAAACTGGCCGACGCGGATGC
>CAWUJR010000790.1:0-1635 GCA_963922375.1 uncultured Robbsia sp. | reverse complement strand
GGCCGTCGCGCATGGCCGCAGCGTCGCGCGAACGCGTCAGACGCTGGACAGTTTGAGGCCGACGATGCCCAGAACGATCATCGCGACGCTACCGAGCCGTGCAGGTGTCAGCGGCTCGCCAAACCATAGGGCGCCGATGATGAACGCGCCCGCGACCCCGATACCCACCCACACCGCATACGCGGTGCCCAGTGGCAGTTGCTTCATCGCCAATGCGAGCAGCAGAAAACTGGCAACCGCCGTGACAATCGTGAACGCGCTCCAGCCGCCGCGCGTGAACCCTTCAGAACGTTTCATCCCGGCAGACCACGCGATCTCCAGTAATCCAGCAATCAGCAAGTAAACCCACGACAACCACGCCATCCCGCTCTCCTCCGTTTCCATCGTGACATCTTCGTTCGTCGGGCTTGATGCGGTCTCGTTACCACGTCGAGCATGAACGGTCGCCGGCTCGAACCCAATCGCTCGTCCTAGTTTTTCGTTCCGAACAAGCGATCGCCCGCGTCGCCTAATCCCGGCACGATGTACGCATGCTCGTCCAGATGGGAATCCAGCGCCGCGACATACAGTTTGACGTCGGGATGCGCTTGCGCAAACACGCCCACACCTTCCGGTGCCGCCACCAACGCCAGGAACAGGATATTCGACGCCGACACCCCGCGCCTTTTCAGCACATCGACCGCATGGGCTGCGGAATAGCCGGTCGCGACCATCGGGTCGCACAGGATGAACACCCGCTCCTCGACATCCGGCAGCTTGACCAGATATTCGACCGGGCGTTGATCGTCCGCGCGATAGACGCCGATATGCCCGACACGCGCCGATGGCACGAGGTCGAGCAGCCCGTCCGACATCCCTATCCCGGCGCGCAGCACCGGCACAATCGCCAACTTCCGACCGGCGATGATGGGGGCCTGCATCGTCGTCATCGGCGTGTCGATCGTCCGGGTCGCCAACGTCAGGTCGCGCGTGATCTCATAGCCCATCAGCAGCGTAATCTCGCGCAGCAAGTCGCGAAAGGTCCGCGTCGACGTGGTGCGATCGCGCATATGCGTTAATTTGTGCTGGATCAGCGGATGGTCGAGGATGAACAGATTGGGAAAGCGGGGATCCGTCTTCATGGCGGCACATCCTAGGCATCGGTCGTAAGGGAATGGCAGTACAGGCAACTGGCTAACAGTGGGGCAGGCGCACGCGATGGTCGCCTTTCTCCGGCGAACAGGAACGCTGCGCTTCGCGCACGTCGGTCTACGATATCCGGTTGCACGGCTTCAAGCCGCGAGTGTAAACAAGTTTGACGCGTATCGGCGTCGTCGATGCGTGCGCACCGCTTTCCGGGCATGCTTATGCATCTGGCGATGCGCTTCAGTCGCGCCCGTCGGTTCGCGGTTCGTTGATTGATCGGCGTCACCGTTGGCCTTCCGGTCGCTTTATCCGTTTTTATCTATCCGCACTACCGTTAAGGAGCCGTTTATGGACATGGGGATCGCCGGACGTCACGCATTGGTCTGCGGCGCAAGCAAGGGATTGGGACGTGGGTGCGCGGAAGCCCTTGCCGCCGAAGGCGTCGCGCTCACGATCGTCGCACGCAGCGCCGATGCACTTGAAGCCACCGCCGCCGCGATTCGCGCGGCG
>CAWUJR010000789.1:0-1640 GCA_963922375.1 uncultured Robbsia sp. | reverse complement strand
CAGCGGCGGTAGCGACCTTGGCCTGGGTGCTGGTGCCGTCATTGCACGGTGCGAATCCGGCGGCGCAGATCGCGTCGTTGTCCGTGCCGGGGAGCGCCCAGCCTGGTCAGGACGGCTGGCAACGTGTGAACCTCAGCAGTGACCGCGATCTGGATCCGTATCTGGAAGCGCATCAACAATTCGCTTCGGACCGCGGCGGTCTGGGCTATGCAGACTACGCGGGATCGGCAGGGCATTGAACGGATGACTGGTAGACGGATTACAGCGGCATGGGCAGCCGTAAGCATGCTGACTGCTATCGCCGCGCCCACGGCGAACTCCGCGCCTATGCCCGGCAGTATATCGGTAAGCGACAGCGCGACAACGAGTGTGCCTCAAGCGGACGATGCGCAAGCCGCAGCGCTGTTGGCCGGTATCAACCCGGCGGCGCAGCGGCTGAATTACGCCGGCACCTTCGTCTTTCAGCGCGGCAGTACGGTTCAGTCGTCGCGCCTGCTGCATTTCGTCGACGCAAAAGAGGCATTCCAGCAGATCGATAGCCTGGATGGCAAGCCTCGCTCCGTGGTCCAGCATGGCGATGATCTGTTCACCTTTCTTCCGGACAGTCACACGGTGATCCTCGATCGCCGTCGCAAGAGTCAGGATAATTTTCCCGCATTGCTGTCCGCCGGTAGCGCTCGCGTGTTGCAAGCGTATCGCGCGGTGATCGACGGACAGGATCGCGTTGCCGGCATCGATTGCCGGATTGTGGCCCTGCAGCCGCGGGACCCTTACCGTTTCGCCTACCGTCTTTCCGTCGATGCGGCGTCCGGATTGCTGGTGCGGGCGCAAACGCTCGATAGCGATGGACATGTGCTCGAACAGGTGGCGTTTTCGCAATTGCAAATCGGCGATGTGTCTCGTGACGCGAAGAAGGCGGTGCGAGACCGATTGCGACAACTGGCCGACTGGAAGCAGATGCGCTCGCCAGCAGAAAGCGTGGACATGGAAGCGGCCGGCTGGACGCTGGATCCGGGCGTGGCCGGCTTTCAAAAGGTGCTCGAGTTACGTCGACCGATGGCTGCCCGCGATCCGGGCGCGCCACCGGTTCCGGTGGACCAGGCGGTCTTTAGCGATGGGGTGAGTGCGGTATCGCTATTCATCGAGCCGGTCGATAAAAGCGATCGCAAGCCTGGCGAAGGACGCTCAGGCGCGACAAATCTGCTGGCGGAACAACACGGTTCGTTCTGGGTGACGCTGATCGGCGAGGTGCCGGCCGATACGCTGAAGAAAATCGCCGCATCGATTCACTACCAACCCAGTCACTGACCGATTGATACACGCATGCCTTACCTTGCTTGTGGTTCCTGACGCTGTGGTTCTTCACCCCGTGGTTTCTTATCCCACGGCTCCTTACCCTGTATCCACGCTGTTCGGCAGCCGATCTCGCTGCACACGTCAGCGAATCCCGGTGAGCCCGCGTTGATGCTCCGCGCTTTGATGACAATGCCGAAATTGATTTCGACGATGACCCGCCGTGCTTATGCCGGTGCCCGTGCAGCGGGCGTTGCCACAGTGTGGTGTTCAGTCGTGGTGAGCGTGTCCGGCGCGGCGGTATGGTCGGCTCCGGCCTTTGCAGTCGCCAATGCCGCGCATGCCGC
>CAWUJR010000788.1:0-1642 GCA_963922375.1 uncultured Robbsia sp. | reverse complement strand
GCGCCGGCGCCTCCGGCCCGAGCTTCGCGTCGAGTCGATTCGCCAAATGGGCCCACTCGGCAGACGCCGCAGCGAGCAAACTCACCATGCGATGAACGGCCAGCAGTCCGGGACCGACGAGCATCGCACGCAGTTCTTCCGTTGTATGTGCTTCCTTTGCATCGTTCGCCGAAGTCGATGCCGGCGTCGACGAAACGATCGGCTTCGCCGCGAGCACCATCCGTTGCCAGTCATGCAATGTCACGGGCGGCGTGCTCGCGTCGTCGAACACGATCAACGCAATGCGCGTCGTCAACGTCGCCGCTACCGCATCGCTGAACCACACGAACAAGTTGCTGCGCGCGTCGACGTCGGACACGACGCACGGAAAACCGCTTTCCCAGAATGCATCGATCAGTCCATGCATCAACCGCAAAGACGCCACTAGGCCAGGTAGGCCGTACAGCCGCAACCACGCGTCGCCGAGCCAGGCGGAAATCTGAAAGTCCTTGCTATCGTCACGCAACGCGGCACTGGCCACCGCAGCGACTTCGTACCAGTCGGCTTTTTTTAACGGTCGCTCCCATTCGCCCATCGGTAAAGACGCGTCATCTTCATGGCGCAGTTGTCGAATCTGCGGATAAAGCGGCGTGTAACGTAATGTGCGGCCTGCAGGCTGTGGGCCGGGAATGGGTCTGGTGACACTGGCAATCGCGTCGAAAACGGCGTCAGGCATACCCTCGCAGAGCGTCAGCAAGCTGTCCCTGACAATGGGCGGCGACGCGTCCGCATGCGGCGATGTCGTCGCCATGGTGTTGGCTTCGATGTCCATCACGGAAGGCTCCATTGGGGTAGATGCGTCGGAAACGCGCCCGGCCAGGGCAGCGGCGTGTGCTGGCCCGCTGCGGTGAGCACCATTCGGATAAACACATTGGCGCGCCGCTGCAGGGATGGCGGGGATGGCGAGGGCGATGCGTGTTGATTGGCGAACGCCGCGTTCGTCAGCGGAAATGAGAAAACCAGCAGCATGGACTGTCCGGCCAGGCCGGCGGTGTGCTCCGGCACGCGATGGTCGTTCAGGAATGTAATGAGCGCCCACGGGTCCGAAAACGACCACGTGACGGTGCGGCCGTCGGTGGACATGCGCGGCTGATGCGGATCGGCCAGCGCGGACGTCGGGGCGTTTTTCGCCAGCCGCAGCGTCAGCGTCAGCGGCATGCCGTAGCACCAGTTGAGACGGCGCCGAGACGTTCCGTCATCGATCGTCTGCGTGCCGGATTGCAGCGACCAGGCGATGATTTGGTTGCCGTTCACTTCGGCCTGCCGATTGACCCGAAAATCGACGTCCAGATCATAGCCCGCAGCGCTCCCGTAACCGGAAGTCGCGTCATGCGTGCCCCCAGCAGCCGTTCGCACTGGCGCGACGAGCGGCCATACGAACGCCGCCACCCTCGCGAAGCGGTGCATGAACTGTTCGAGCGGTTGGCTTACCGGCAAGCGATCGATGACCGATGTGTCTGCGCCCGCTACCGCCTCAGCATCGGTTGGCCAGCCCATGGTGTGCGCTAATGCATCGAACCGTGCGATGACCCCAGCGAGCTGCGCCGGATCCACCGGGATCTGGGCGTCTGCGGCTGCGCCAAATGGCGAGCGGCCCGCCAGC
>CAWUJR010000787.1:0-1651 GCA_963922375.1 uncultured Robbsia sp. | reverse complement strand
CCATGCCGGCACCTCCGAGTGCCTGCTGCAGGCGGTCCGCGCGGCGACGTTGCCCGAGGGGGTCGGTCACGCATGGGTGGCAGCCGAGTCCGTTGCGGCCAAACACATCCGCACGCATCTGGTCGATGAGCGCGGTTTTGATAAGAAGCATATCCGCGCGTCGAGTTATTGGCGCCAGGGCGACGTCAGCCATCACGAGAATCTCGAAGATTGACCCGCAGCGTCAGACGACTTCGCGGGACGCTGCCAGAAAGCGTTTCCGCGCCGGACGCAAAACCGCGATCGCCAGTAGCGCGGTCACGATATCGCAAGTCATCGCGGTGGCGAAAACCGGCGTCCAGCTCTGCGTATGCTCATGCATCAACGCCGCCAGCGGGCCGCCGAAGATCGCACCGATGCCTTGGGAAATGTACAGCCAGCCGTAGTTGGCTGTCGCGTGGCGCGTACCGAAGGTATCGGTGAGTGTCGACGGAAAAAGCGAAAAGATCTCGCCCCAGCCGAAGAACACCACGCCCGACAACAGCACGAACAGCACCGCGTTATCGCGCGTGATCAGCCACAATGCCATTGCCACGCCTTCTGCGGCAAACGCGATGCACATCGTCGTCTCCCGTCCGAAACGATCGGAGATCAATCCAAATACCGGACGGGTCAAACCATTCGTCAATCGATCGATCGTCAACGCGAGTGGCAATGCCGCCAGCCCGAACACGATCACATTCGCGACACCGAAATCGCGCGCGAAACTCGCCATCTGCGACGTGACCATCAGACCCGACGTCGCCATCATCGTCATCATCAGGAACATCAACCAGAACACCGGCGTCTTCAGCATTTCCGACGAACGGTATTGATGCAGCGTCTCGACCGGCCTGCCTGGCCGACGTGGCAGGCCACGACGATCCGGTTCGGCCAGCTCGACATACGCTGGCGGTGAGCGCAAACCCTGCGATGCCGCGAGTCCAACGACAGCAAAAATGGCGCCGAACAACAGCAGCGTGCCCTCGAGCCCGCGCCCTCCGAGCGAGGCGGCAATCGGGAACGTCGTCAGAATCGCGCCCATCCCATAACCCGCCGCGACCATGCCCGCAGCAAAGCCGCGCTTATCCGGAAACCAACGGACCATCAGGCCGACGACACCTACATAGACGATGCCGGTCCCTAAGCCGCCGATCACGCCATACGTCAGATAGAGCAACACAATCCCACCCGCGTGCACGCCGACCTGCGATGCCAGCATCCAGCTGACGCCGGACATCACGGTGCCGATCGAGATCAGCAACCGTGGACCAAAACGTTCGATCAACGCCCCCTGGAACGGCGAGAAGAAGGTCTGCAGAATGATCAGCAACGAGAACGTCACTTGCAGTTCCGACATCGGCACCACGAATTTCGCCGCGAGCGGCCGGGTCAACAGCGTCCACACATACTGCGGACTCGATATCGATGCCATGCAGATCAAACCAAGCAGGAGCTGCAACCAACGCGTGTAGGCCTGTTCGGTCGGCACCGGTGCGACCGCTGGCGTGCCGCTCGACACATTGGACTTCATCTGCTTCATTGCCTGCCCTTCCCGTGGGCGCCGACTGTCTGTGCGCAGCCGAGCATCGAGAAAGCTATGCACCTTGCGTGCCAACCGCCTGGGCAACTC
>CAWUJR010000786.1:0-1662 GCA_963922375.1 uncultured Robbsia sp. | reverse complement strand
GAGGGCCGCCACCCGCGGAGGCAGCGCGCGTGCATACCGCAACGACGTACACCGCAGCCGAGAGGGCAGCCGACACGGCATCCGTGGCGCCCATGTTGCCGCTGATCGAAACATTTACCTGGCAGACGGCCGACGACGAGGACCGCGCCGATATCGAGCGTCGTACACCGGACACGGCCGCACAGGATATTTTTATCGAGGAAAGCGACGACCACGCCCCGGTGGAAATGGTCGCTCTTGAAAGCCTGCATGGGTTTCCACGGGGACCGAATCCGGGCAGTTTCCTGCACGGGCTGCTGGAGTGGGCGGGCCAACGGGGCTTCGGCCAGGTAGCCGCAGACGACGATGCGGAGCGTGATGAGATCCGCGACCTGATTGCGCGGCGTTGCAATCTACGCGGTTGGGGACGATGGATCGCGCCGCTCAGCCGATGGTTGCCGGACTGGCTGAACACGCCGCTACAGCTATCGGCCGACGGCGGGGCGACGGTGCGACTGTCGGCTTTGCGCGGTTATCAGATCGAAATGGAATTCTGGTTCGCGGTGCATGCGGTGTCCACGCGGCAGCTCGACCGTTTGATAAGTTCGCAGACATTGGGCGGCGTGGCGCGGCCGATGCTGCTGCCGAACCAATTGAACGGCATGCTGAAAGGCTTCATCGATCTGGTGTTCGAACATCAGGGGCGCTATTACGTCGCGGACTACAAATCGAACTGGCTCGGTCCGAGCGATGACGATTACAGCCGACACGCAATGCAGGTCGCCGTGCTCGGGAAGCGTTACGACATCCAGTACGTGCTTTATCTTTTTGCGTTGCATCGTTTATTGCGTTCGCGATTGCCGGATTACGATTACGACCGGCATGTCGGCGGCGCGGTCTATATGTTTTTGCGCGGCACCCAGGCCAGTACGCAAGGTCTCTTTTGTGACAAGCCACCGCGTAGTTTGATCGATGCGCTGGACGCATTGTTTTCCGCCACAAACGATTCGGGCGGTTCGGCCCATTCTAGCAATGCGAACGGTATGCGGGAGGATGGCGATGCATGAGGACGATCTGTTCCCGGGCGACACGATAGACGTCACGGCGGTGTCCTCGGTGGAGGCGTCGGATCGCGCACGTCGCGTCGACGCGTTCCCGCGGCAGAACAGGAATGAAGCACCCGGTGCATTGCTCGCGTTACGGCACCACAATGCCGATCTGATCGCGCTGTGCGCATTGCTCGACGATTGGGCGCGCCGCGGTTGGTTGCGCGAACTTGACCGGGCGTTTGCGGATTTTCTATCGCGGGAAGCGCCCGACGCCACGCCATTGCTGATATTGGCGGCGGCACTGGCGAGTCATCAACTGGGTCGCGGCCATGTGTGTCTGGCGTTGGATGCGACGCTGGCCGATGCGGGATTTGCCCTCTCTTTGCCACCCGAAGGCGATGCCGCGGTGCAAGCGCCGTTGTTGCCGGGCGTCTTTCTGGAAGGGCTGGATCTGGCGGCATGGTTATCGGCATTGCAGCATCCACTGCTGGTCGCGGATGGTCCCGGTGTGACGCCGCTGGTGTTGGTCGGGTCCCGGCTTTATTTGCGCCGATATTGGCAATATGAGAAGCAGGTGCAGCATGCGATCACACGCCGTTTGCGCCCCGTCCATCAGCGCTCACCCGTCGACATC
>CAWUJR010000785.1:0-1687 GCA_963922375.1 uncultured Robbsia sp. | reverse complement strand
CGATGCGGCGGCGCTGCGCCGCGCAAGCCACCAGGGCAAGCAAACCGCAACACACACGCCGGCAGCCACGCTGACGCAGGCGATCTGCCAGACGTAGCAGGCCAGCACGGCAGCGACCAATGGCAGCGCGGTCATGGCAACCAGAATGGGCAGCAGTACCGCAAGATACGCATGCTCCAAACGATCGACGTCGGCGCGCAAACGCGAGAACAGTTCGGAATGACCGAGAAATCCGGTTCGCGCCGGCGCGAGCGGCAGCAATCGCTCGAACAACCAGACGCGCAGACGACTCAGCATGCGCAACGTGAGATCGTGATTGATCAATCGCTCCGCATAACGTCCAGCGGTACGAATGATCGCGGCGCCGCGAATCAGTGCGGCGGGCGTGAAGTAATTCATCGATACCCCTGCCACGCCTGCCAGCCCCATGCTGGCCAGGAACCAGCCGGACAGGCCCATCAAACCGATGCCGGCGAGCGCCGCCATTGTCGACAGCAGTACACCCAGCGCCATCCAGCTTCGGTAGGGGCGGAATAAGGTCATCAGCCGCCAGAAAAGCGCCCATGACGCGCTGCGCGAGGGGAATGATGGGGATGCACGCTGATCGATTGCCCGGTTCATGTCACCGTACCTCTTCATTGAATGCGCGCATCACGCGCGCCAAGCCGCTGAAATGCGCCGCCGAAGCGATCCCATCGGCCACCAGTAAGCGGGCATAAAGGCCGTCGCGCGCGGCTAGTTCGTCCGGTCGACCGCTTTGCACGAGCCGGCCTGCGTCCAGCACCCTGACCTGATCGGCTTGTTGCGCGAGCGCCATGCGATGCGCGACTTGAATAATCGTGCGTCCTGCCGCCGACAAATCGGTCAGCACGGACTGAATGATGGCGGATGACGCGTCGTCCAGCTGTTGCGTGGGTTCATCCAGAATCACCAGCGGCGCGTCCCGCAGCAACGCCCGCGCAAGCGCGACGCGTTGCGCTTCGCCGCCGGAAAGCCCAAAACCATGTTCGCCCAATGGGGTGTCCCAGCCTTGTGGCAAACGCGCGATGACCGGATCGAGACCGGCCAGTTGCGCGGCACGACGCAGTGCGGTTTCCTGCGCCAACGGTGCGGCAAGCAAGATGTTTTCGCGCAACGTGCCGGTGAACAGAGACGGGCGCTGCGGTACCCAACTGATCTGTTGCTGCCATTGCTCGACATTCAGGTCGTCGATGCGATGACCATTGATCCACACCGTACCCTGCTGCGGCCGCACCAGTCCCAGCAAAATATTCAACAGCGTACTTTTACCGGCACCGCTCGGACCAACGATCGCCGTGGTGCATCCGGCAGGAAAATCCATCGTCAGCGACGACAACCCGCCACGGTTATCCGGATAGGCGAAGCTGACATCCTGCAACACCAACGCAGGAGGAACATCGAAACGCAGGCCGACGATGGGGGACGTGGGTCGATCATGGCGCGGCAAGGATGCGATCGGCGACGGCATGGGCGTCGGCATCGACGAGACGTGAGCACGTTCGTTCGCGGGTGCCGGCGGAGGCGCAGCGGCGTCGATCAGATTCATGTTGTTCTTGCCGGCGCCCGCCGCTTCCAGTTCCTTGTAACGCTGCAAAAGCGCATCATAGAGCTGGCGGTTGGTATCAACTTCGCGCTTCAGGATGCCATACTGAATGCCGGTACCCTG
>CAWUJR010000784.1:0-1688 GCA_963922375.1 uncultured Robbsia sp. | reverse complement strand
GGGCAGCAGCGGTGGTGGCGGTGGTGGGTCGGGCAGCGGCTCATCGTCACCGTCGATCTCGTCGCAAAATTCGACGAATATTGGGATGAATGCGGAGTTGTCCGTCTATAGCGGACTGGTGTCGGCCATCAAGGCCATGTTGTCGCCGGCGGGCTCGGTCGTTCCGTCGCCGGCGACAGGGTCGATGACAGTGACCGATACGCCCGAGGTGCTGGAGCGCGTCGGCCAATTCATGGCGCAGCAAAATCGCGTGCTGTCGCGGCAGATTCTGGTCAACGTGACCGTGTTGTCGGTGACGTTATCGGCGGACGACAGCTATGGTATCGATTGGAACGCTGTCTATCAGACGCTCGGGACGCGCTTCAATATTGCGAATACCTTTACGTCGTTGCCTGGGCTGAGCGAATCGCCGGGACAGTTGGCGGCGACCGTGATTACCTCGAACAGCCGCGCGTCGGGCACCACGGCGATGATCAGCGCATTGTCCGATCAAGGCACCGTGCGCCGCAAGACATCGGCTGCGGTGACCACATTGAACGATCAACCCGTGCCTGTGCAGGTCGCCGAGCAGCAAAGCTATCTCGCGCAGGTATCCACGACGGCCACACTGAATGTGGGCACGCAAACGTCGTTGACCGCCGGGACCGTGTCGACAGGTTTCAATATGACGCTGCTGCCTCACATTCTGGACGATGGCACGGTGATGATGCAGTTCTATACGAATATTTCGTCGTTGAAGTCGCTCGACAGCGTCACCAGCGGGACGTCGACGATCCAGGTGCCCACGGTAGACACGCGTAACTTCTTGCAGCGGGTCGCGATGAAGTCGGGACAGACGCTGGTGATCAGCGGTTATGAGGGCGTGGCGGACAACGGCACGCAGCAAGGGATTGGCAGTCCGTCGAATTACGCATTGGGCGGCGGTTATAACGGTCAACGCTCGCGCGAGGTGATTGTGATCCTGCTGTCGCCGGTCACATTGAGCGGCGCCTGATCGGCCCTCATCGACAGCGATCACGCATACGCCACTCCGCCACTCCGACGCCCTCGCCCATGTCCACGCAAATTGTTCAGATCGACCGCTTCCGCTTTGTGTGCGGTTTGTTCTGGCAGTCGTTGTCGCGTCGGCACGAGCTACGCGCCGAGGCGATCGAGCTGGCGACGCGGCTGAATTTCGATGCGATGGTATTGCGTGTCGATCGCAATTTTGCCGGTGCGGGTTTCGCCAGTACACGAGAGGGTGCGCAATTCGGCCTGCCATCGCTGGGCGCATTGGTGTCGCGTTCGATTGCAACCGAAGGGGCGTTCTACGACGGCAGGCAGCAACCGGCACCGAATTGGTTAGGCGCATTCAGTCTGCCGGACGATCGTTGGGCGTACTTCGCGGTGCGCGACGGTGCTTTCTTGCCGAATGGCGACTGGATCGGCACCAGTGAAGAAGTGTTTGAGCGGCTGCATAGCGACTACAGCCTGGGAGGGTGGAATGTGGTGATCGGCGATCCGTCGATCGAAGGGCAGGGCTTCCACAATTTCTACCCGCGCCGTATCCAGGACATGATCCCGCGTCGCGGTGGCCGGATGCATGTGCCGCGCTGGCTCAATCTGGTTCCGGTGTCGCGCCGGGTACAGTCGCGGCAAGTGTTGATAGTGGCGGCCGGTCTGGCCGCTGTCGCGGTGGCGACATGGGC
>CAWUJR010000783.1:0-1689 GCA_963922375.1 uncultured Robbsia sp. | reverse complement strand
ATGGCAGCGGTGTAGGAGGCGATACGGGCAGCCGTTCGCGCCGTCCGCGCTTCAGACTGGCCCGGTTTCGCGATCTGGCGTTGCTGCCTGCGCTGTTGCTGTTGATCGTGATCGGTGCGTTCGTCAGCCCGAGCTTCCTGACCAAGGCCAATATGGTCAGTATCCTGGGGTCTTCCGCCGCGCTGGCTTTCGTCGTGCTGGCGGAATCGCTGATCGTGCTGACCGGCAAGTTCGACCTGTCGCTCGAATCGACCGTCGGTATCGCTCCCGCCGTTGGCGCGATGTTGGTAATGCCCGCAGCCTCGGCCGGTTTCGGTATGCAATGGCCTGCCGCCGCCGGCTTGCTGGCCATCCTGGTCGTGGGGGCCGTGATCGGTTTCATCAATGGGTTTCTGGTCGTGCGTCTGCGACTGAATGCATTCATCGTCACGCTGGCCATGCTGATCGTGTTGCGCGGCATGCTGGTGGGCGCGACCAAAGGGGGGACGCTGTTCGACATGCCGCCTTCGTTCTTTACATTGGCGACCACGATCGTGTTCGGTCTGCCGGTCTCCGTCTGGCTAGCGGCCGCCGCATTCGCGATCGCGGCTTTCCTGCTGCGATATCACCGTCTGGGACGTGCGTTGTATGCGATCGGTGGCAATCCGGAAGCGGCGCGTGCAGCGGGCATTCGGGTCGAACGCATTACGTGGGGCGTTTTCGTGCTCGGTAGCGTGCTTGCGTCCATCGGCGGTCTGATCGTCACGGGCTATGTCGGTGCGATCAACGCGAACCAAGGTAACGGAATGATCTTCACCGTGTTCGCAGCCGCAGTGATCGGCGGCATCTCGCTTGATGGCGGGAAAGGCACGATGCTAGGGGCACTTTCCGGCGTGCTGTTGTTGGGCGTCGTGCAGGATCTGCTCACGCTCGCACAGGTCCCATCGTTCTGGATTCAGGCGATTTACGGCGCGATCATCTTAGGCTCGTTGATGGTGGCGCGGCTGGCCAGCGGCGAAACGCAAAACTGACCGGCGGCTCGACGCGTGACAACGCACAACTGTCAGCGGGCCGCCAACGACTCGCAGCGACTGACTCGCCGCCATGAATACATGGTCTGAACGGATGCCGCCCTCATGGACGCTTGCTCACGGATGTCGAAACGATGAACGCTGATCTCACCCACGCCGCGGTACGCAACACGGGCACGCACGAGGTGTCTGCCGGCGACCGTATTGCATATCGACGCAAGATCGGGCGCACTGCGCTGGAGGTGACCGCATTGTCGCTTGGCAGCGCGCCGTTCGGCGGTCTCTACCAAGCGTTGTCCGACGACGCAGTGCAAGCGAGCGTCGATGCGGCCTGGGACGCGGGTATCCGTTATTTCGATACGGCACCGCATTACGGCCGCACGAAAGCGGAGCACCGGTTGGGCGACGCGCTCCGGCGGCGACCGCGTGAAGACTATGTGCTGTCGACGAAAGTCGGTCGGCGTTTCGTCCCGTCCACCGCACCCTACGATGGTCGCGACGGCTGGGTCGATCCGCTCCCATTCGAGCCGGTCTACGACTATACCTATGATGGCATTCTGCGATCGTTCGAGGACAGCCAGCAGCGACTCGGCATCGTCGACATCGACATCGTGCTCGTGCATGACATCGGTCGCTATACCCACGGCGAACAGCATCTTCATTACTGGCGGCAGCTGCG
>CAWUJR010000782.1:0-1696 GCA_963922375.1 uncultured Robbsia sp. | reverse complement strand
GGGGCGGCAGGCGGTGGCACCCATGCACCGGCCCGACTGGCCGAACCGATGGTGCGTTGCGCTTTTTGTGGTGCCCATTCGCCCCGTAGCGAGACGGTCGGGCTTTACCGGCTGCACTTCTGTAATGCCGAGCATGCACGTCTCTACGCCAGCGGTGAGCGAACGGCCGATCCGCAGTGAGACTGCGATGAGGCCATTCTCGATCGACGAGGCCGGTTGGCTCCGCGCGCCATGCGCTGCAGACGTCGACGAATCGTCCAGCGGCGTTCCTCTCGACGGTCCGGGCACTCTTCCCAGCGGCGTCCCCCGTGGCGCGGCCGGGGGGCAGTCGCGCGTGCGCATCGTCCACTCACCGAATAAAGATGCGCGACCGGATGACGCGGCGCCGTCGCTACTGGTGGTTCACAACATCAGCCTCCCCCCGGGGTGCTTCGGGACCGGCGCGATCGAAGCATTGTTCACGAACACGCTCGACTTCGATGCCGACCCGTTTTATGCGACTATTCGGGGCCTGCAGGTCTCGGCGCATTTTCTGATCGCCCGAGACGGCGAATTGATCCAGTTCGTATCGACACAGGAACGCGCGTGGCACGCTGGACAGTCGACATTCGAAGGACGCACGCGGTGCAACGACTTCTCGATCGGCGTGGAGCTGGAAGGCAGCGATGACGTCGCATTCGCGTCCGCGCAATACCGCACGCTCGCCGCGTTGACCGCGGCCTTGCGGACACGGTACCGGATCGAGGCGGTTGCCGGTCACGCCGACATTGCCCCCGGCCGGAAGACCGACCCCGGTCCGTTTTTCGACTGGGAAAACTTCGCGGCCGCGGCGAAATTGCCATTGGCGTTACTGCCGTTTCAACGCAAATAAAGCGGATGGCCTTACGGGATCGGCCTCTTCAATTGTCAAGGTTTTCAGGCAAAAAAAACCGCCTGAATTCCCTTCCAAATGACCGAGGAGGCCACTATACTTGGTGCCTGTAAGCGCTGAGACGCACTATATATAGTGTTCGTTCCTCGCCCGTTTCGATGTTGGCTGTGGGCATCATAAATCGATGTCAAGCGTTGTTTTCCCGATATTTTTCCGATTGGCCAGGATGTCTTGCGCCGACGGCCACCGACGGGGCGATGCGTGGTCGCGAGCGTTATCCATGACGGATGCCATGCATTACCCGGATGGCCTGGATTGCCCCAGCATCGCAGTGTCGACGGATGCAGTTTCAATTGTTTTCCACACTGACCCGACCCGATTCGTTCGATTTGGCCGCTCGCATGGATGCGCCAGATAGATCGGGCCGTCGCCCTTTGTAAGCATTCTCTGCGGCTTAACGCCGCCATTCAGACCAGGAGCTTTTCATATGCAACCGACCGAGAACGTGACGACCTCTCACCGTGAGGCGCCGCAGCAGGGTGTTGTTCCCGCTGAAGGGCAAGCCTCCGCGACCACCTATGCGGATCACAAGGTCATTCGCCGCAACGGTTCCGTCGTCGCGTTCGAGCCGTCGAAGATCGCCGTGGCGGTGACGAAGGCCTTCCTCGCCGTCAATGGCGGGCAGGGTGCGGCCTCGGCGCGCGTGCGCGAGTTGGTCGATCAGATGACGCACGGTGTCGTGCGGGCGCTGTTGCGCAGTCGACCGAACGGCGGCACGTTCCATATTGAAGATATCCAGGATCAGGTCGAACTCGCGCTGATGCG
>CAWUJR010000781.1:0-1702 GCA_963922375.1 uncultured Robbsia sp. | reverse complement strand
ACTCCGCGGCGTCGGAGGTCTCGGCCGGAGCCTCCTCCGCGGCGGCCTCGGCGGCCTCGGGCGCTCACACGCACCGCCATCGGCATGCGGAAGCGTCGCAGTGACGCTTTCCCTGCGGGTCGCCTCGAACCGCGTTGAGGTTCCAGTCTTCGGTTTCACCATTACGGCATTCGCATGAATCCATCACGCCTCTTTATCCTGCGCCCGGTGGGTACCGCTTTGCTGATGGCGGCGATCCTGCTGGCCGGCCTGCTCGGACTGCATTTCCTGCCGGTGTCGGCGCTGCCGCAAGTCGAATATCCGACGATCCAGGTACAAACCTTGTACCCGGGGGCGAGCCCCGAGGTCATGACAACATCGGTCACCGCGCCGCTGGAGCGTCAGTTCGGCGAGATGGCCAGCCTCAATCAGATGTACTCGCAAAGCTCGGCGGGCGCCTCGGTCATCACGCTGCAATTCGCGCTCGATATGCCGATCGACATCGCCGAGCAGGAAGTGCAAGCGGCCATCAATGCCGCGAACAGCCTGCTTCCGACCGATCTGCCCGCGCCGCCGATCTACGCGAAGGTGAATCCCGCCGATGCGCCGATCATGACGCTTGCGATCACCTCGAAAACGCTGCCGTTGACGCAACTCGAAGATCTGGCGGACACGCGCATGGCGCAAAAGATCTCGCAGATCAGCGGCGTCGGCCTGGTCAGCGTCAGTGGGGGTCAGCGTCCTTCCGTGCGCATTCAGGCCAACCCGCGTGCGCTTGCCGCCTACGGCCTCAATCTGGACGATTTGCGCACGACAGTGGCGAACCTGAACGTGAACACGCCGAAGGGCAGTTTCGACGGACCTTCGCGCTCGTTCACGATCAACGCCAACGATCAAATGCAGGACCCGAGCGAATACGGCACCTCGGTCATCGCCTATCGCAGCGGTCGACCGGTGCTGCTGCAAGACGTCGCCACGGTTACCAGCGGCGCTGAAAACAAATACCTGGGTGCCTGGATGAACGGCACCCCGGCGGTCATTCTGAACATTCAACGCCAGCCGGGCGCCAATGTGATCGCGGTCGCGCAACAGATCAAGACGCTGTTGCCGACGCTGCAACGCTCGATGCCAGCGGCGGTCGACGTCACGATGCTCGGCGACAAGACGACCACCATTCGGGCATCGGTGCGCGACGTGCAGTACGAACTGGCGATGTCGGTCGCCCTCGTGGTGCTGGTCATCTATCTGTTCCTCGGCAATTGGTACGCGACATTGATTCCAAGCCTCTCGGTGCCGCTCTCGCTGATCGGTACGCTCGGGGTCATGTATCTGTTCGGCTTTTCGCTCGACAATCTGTCGCTGATGGCCCTGACGATCGCGACCGGTTTCGTCGTCGACGATGCGATCGTGATGATCGAGAACATCTCCCGGTATATCGAAGAAGGCGAACCGCCGCTCCAGGCCGCGTTGAAAGGCGCGCAGCAGATCGGCTTCACGATCATCTCTTTGACCGTGTCGCTGCTGGCGGTGCTCATTCCGCTGTTGTTCATGGGCGATGTCGTCGGCCGCCTGTTCTATGAATTTGCGGTCACGCTCGCGGTCACGATCGTCATCTCCGCGATCGTCTCGCTGACGCTGGTCCCGATGCTGTGCGCGAAACTGCTGCGCACGCCGCCGCCAAGCGAACGGGAACAGGCAGGCGCTGCCGCGGACCGCGCCGGTG
>CAWUJR010000780.1:0-1702 GCA_963922375.1 uncultured Robbsia sp. | reverse complement strand
TGCCGGCCGATGCGATCCGGTCGACGCCGCACGGCGGCATTCTGATCGATCGTGCGGTCGATTTAGACATCTCTGCAACGCATATTCGCCAAAGCGCACAACAACGTCTGGCGGACGACGCAAAAGCCTGCGAACATGTGCCCGATGCCGTTTGGCACTATATTCGTCAACATCGCCTTTACGGCGAATCACCGGATCCGGGCGTCTGAACGCTCGAATCCTCGGCGCGGCAGACATGCCCGACGCTGCGGCGCGATGGTGTCACTAGCCGTTCTACATTCATCGCGCCCAGGCGCTGCACCAGAGAACTCATGGATATTAAAACACTACAGGTCGCCATCATCGATGGTCTCGAAGACGTCAAAGCACACGATATCAAGGTCTTCGACACGACCCATCTCACCTCGTTGTTCGATCGTGTCGTGATCGCCTCCGGTACGTCGAACCGCCAGACCCGTTCGCTCGCTTCCAGCGTCGCGGACAAAGTACGCGAAGTCGGCGGCCGCGTGGTCAGCACCGAGGGTGCGGAAACCGGCGAATGGGTATTGGTCGATTGCGGCGACGCGATTGTCCACATTCTGCAACCGGCGTTGCGCCAATACTACAACTTGGAAGAGTTGTGGGGCGGCAAGGCGGTCAAGGTCAAGCTTGCGTCGCAGAAGCGATCGATTGCGGGTGGTGTGCGTGAAGACAGCGAGCCGGACGAAGACGACGATGCCGAACCGGTGATCAACAAAGCCCGCTTTGCGAAGCCGGCGTTAGCCCCGGCCAAGGCGGACGGCGCGGAGCGCGGCACGACGACGATCGACGAAGCGCTGCCGACCAAGAAAAGCCCGGCGAAAAAAGCCGCCGCGAAGAAAGTTGCGGTGAAGAAGGTTGCGGCGAAAAAAGCAAGCTCGGCAGCGTCGACCGATAGCGCCGCCGCACCGGCGAAGAAGGTCGCGGCACGCAAGACCGCTGCCCGCAGAACGACGGCAAGCGACGAGTAAGCTGTCCCGCTAGCGGGGAACCTTGCCCTACGATGAAATTGCAAATCATTGCGGTCGGGCACAAGATGCCCGGCTGGATCACGACCGGCTTCGACGAATATGCGAAACGCATGCCGGCGGAGCTGCGGATCGACCTGCGCGAAATCAAGCCTGAACCGCGTACCGCCAATCGACCGGCGGAACAGGTGATGGCGATCGAGCGGCAACGGATCGAAGCGGCGTTGCCGAAATCGGTGCGAATCGTTGCCCTCGACGAGCGCGGCGCCGACTGGACGACTGCGAAACTGGCCGCCGCGTTGCCCGAATGGCAGCGCGATGCGCTGGATGTGTCGTTCATCATCGGCGGTGCCGATGGCCTGGATCCAGCACTCAAAGCCCGCGCCGACGTGTTGCTGCGCCTCTCCAGCATGACGTTGCCGCACGGCGTCGCGCGACTGCTGCTGGCCGAGCAGTTGTACCGTGCCTGGACCATTACCCAAAACCATCCCTACCATCGGGTGTGATCGTATGACCTCATCCACGCTGCATCGATCGATTTATCTCGCCTCGCAAAGTCCGCGGCGGCGTGAATTGCTCGCGCAGATCGGCGTGGCGGTGGAGATGCTGTTACCCACTGCCGAAGAAGACGCCGAGGGGCTCGAAGCCCTGATCGACGGCGAGACCGCGCCCGATTACGTGCAGCGTGTCACCTTGGCGAAAGCCGAGGCGGCGCG
>CAWUJR010000779.1:0-1707 GCA_963922375.1 uncultured Robbsia sp. | reverse complement strand
CATCCTCGACGACGCGGACCTCGACCGCGCGGCCGCGGCGATTGCCTTCGGCTCCTGGTTTCACCAGGGACAGATCTGCATGGCGACTGGCCGCGTGCTCGTGCAGCGCGGCATCGCGGCGGAATTGACGCGGCGTCTCGCCGAGAAGGCGCGTCGTCTGTCGGTGGGCGATCCTGCCGTCGCACAGGTGGCGCTCGGCCCAATCATCGACCAGCGGCAGTTGCAGAACGTGGTCGACATCGTCGACGCATCGGTCGCGGCGGGTGCGGTGATCGAAGCGGGGGCGACGCACGAGGGGCTATTCTACGCGCCCACCGTCCTGTCCAACGTGAAACCGGGCATGCGTGCGTTCGACGAGGAGATTTTCGGCCCTGTCGCCAGCGTGATCCCGTTCGACACCGACGATGAAGCCGTGGAATTGGCCAACCAGACCGAATATGGACTGTCCGCAGGGGTGATCTCCGCATCGGTCGGACGCGCGATGGTGCTGGGCGAACGTCTGCACACGGGCTTGTTGCACATCAATGACCAGACCGTGGCCGACGAGGTGGTCAATCCGTTCGGGGGCACCGGCGCCTCGGGCAACGGAACGAGCGTGGGCGGCCCCGCGGACTGGGAGCAGTACACGCACTGGCAGTGGGTCACCGTGAAGGACACGGTGCCCCAGTATCCGTTCTAGACCCCGCAGGAGCGGGGGCGCCGTTTTGGGGCCGGGTCCGATCGATCATTTCGTTGAATAGGAGTCCGCAATGAGCAGTCAGGCAGAAGAGCAGACCGTCGTCTACAGCATCGAGAACGGCATCGCATGGGTGAAGTTCAACCGACCGGAAAAGCGCAACGCGATGAGCCCGGCGCTGAACCGCCGCATGATGACCGTGCTAGACGAACTGGAGTTTCATCCGGATGCAGGCGTGGTCGTTCTCACGGGAGAAGGCTCTGCGTGGACAGCTGGCATGGATCTTCAGGAATATTTCCGGGATACCGAGGGCACCGGGCTGGGGGGCACGCGCAAGGCGCAGCGCGAGAGCTACGGCTGGTGGCGACGTCTGCGCTGGTATCAGAAGCCGACCATCGCGATGATCAATGGCTGGTGTTTCGGCGGCGGCTACGGTCCGCTGTTCGGCTGCGATCTCGCCTTCTGCGCCGAGGACGCCCATTTCGGCCTGTCGGAGATCAACTGGGGTATCTTGCCAGGGGGCGGCGCGTCGAAGGTGGCGGTGGAGCTGCTTTCGTTCCGCCGGGCGATGTATCACGCGATGCTGGGCGAGAACATCGACGGCCGGAAGGCCGAGGCGTGGGGGCTCGTCAACGAGGCGTTGCCCGCAGCGCAATTGCGCGCGCGCGTCGTCGAAGTGGCGGAAGCGCTCCTGAAGAAAAATCCCGTCGCGCTGAAGGCGACCAAAGATGCGATCCGCCGCGTGCGTGAGATGACCTACGACAACGCGGAGGATTTCCTCGTGCGGGCGCAGGAAGCGGCCAACAGCTACGATGACGACGGCCGCAAGGAGGGCCTGAAGCAGTTTCTCGACGACAAGACCTACAAGCCTGGTCTCGGCGCGTACGATCTCACGCGTCAGCGAACCTAAGCGCCGGAGCCAGTCGCCATGCATCCGACTCCATCCGACGGGCACCTTGCCGTGAGCGCGCAGGCAGTGCGGCGTTTGTTGCGACCCGCGTCGATCGTCATCGTGGGCGCGTCCCCGACAC
>CAWUJR010000778.1:0-1709 GCA_963922375.1 uncultured Robbsia sp. | reverse complement strand
TTCGTGAACAGCAATATGGCCGGCTGTGCGGGCTTGTTGTTCGCTTTCCTCTGCACCCGCGTCACGCGGCCATTCGGCGCGGAATTGGCGGCCGCACGATTGACGCGATCCGGCTGGGCCGATGTCGTGCTGGCTGCGTCGCCGCATGCGATTGCCGCGCAGAACAATATGGCGTCGCGGATGCTCGACCGCCTCATGCAACTGTTACCGCGCCTGAGCGCATCGGACGATGATCACCATCCGTCGATCGAGAGCTTCCGCGACCTACGTGTCGGGCTCAACGCGCTCGATCTGCAACACATCCGCCGCACGCTGAAGGAAGACGTGCGCCAGCCGATCGATCGGGTGCTGGCCGGTATTCGTCAGTATTTCCAACAATGCATCGAACAGCGCCGACGCCTGCCGGTGCCGCTGGAACTCGCCGAGCGCATAGACGCAGCGATGACCACGGATCTGGACGCCCGTGGCGCGCTGCATGCATTGGTCGGTTTGCGTCTTTCCCTTTTTCCGGCGCCCATCAAGGTAGCCGCTCCGGAGAATTCCGCATGATCGGTGAATTCGATTTTTATGGCGTTTTCCTGCCTGAGCTGCTGGTCTGGATGGCCGTGACGTATGCCATCCAGTTTGTGCTCAACAAGCTGTTCGCCCGTGTGGGGTTGTATCGTTTCGTCTGGCATCGGTCGGTATTCGATCTCGGTCTGTATATCGTCCTGCTCGGTCTCGTCGTGGTTGTTTCGCACCGGTTGATCAATTGAAAATCAAGCTCTCCTCTATTGGTCGGGTACTCCTGACCTTGTTGGTGGTGGCGGTCGCCGCCGTCGTGTTGTGGCGATTGATCCGTTATTACATGTTCGCGCCGTGGACCCGCGACGGGCACATTCGTGCGGATGTGGTTCAGATCGCCCCCGATGTCACCGGCCTGATCGATCGGGTGGATGTCACCGATAACCAGATCGTTCACAAGGGCCAAGTCCTTTTTGTCATCGATCAGGCGCGCTTCAAACTGGCGCTCGCGCAGGCGCAAACGGTCGTCGCTGAACGCCGTGCGACGCTCGATCAATTACGGCGCGAAGCGGCGCGCAATCGCACGCTCGGTGACTTGGTCGCGAAAGAAGCGTTCGAAGAAAGCGAATCCAAAGTGCAACAGGCGTCCGCGATGCTCGCGGAAGCGGAAGTGGCCGTCGGCGTCGCACAGCTGAATTTACAGCGGACGGTGATCGTCAGCCCGTCCGACGGCTATTTGAACGATCGTGCGCCGCGTGGCGGCGAGTTCGTCACAGCCGGGCGCGCGGTACTGTCGATCGTCGACGCACAATCGTTTCACGTGGATGGGTATTTCGAAGAAACGAAAATGCCCAGCATTGCAATCGGCCAGCGCGTGGACATTCATTTGATGGGCGAACCGACGATGTTGCACGGCCATATCACGAGCATCGCCGCGGCAATCGAAGATCGCGACCGCTCGCAAGGCGCCAATTTGTTGCCGAATGTGAACCCGGCCTTTAGTTGGGTGCGTCTCGCGCAGCGGATCCCGGTGCGTATCGCCTTCGATAATGTGCCGCCCAATGTGCGACTGATTGCCGGACGTACTGCGACCGTGTCGATCGAAGACGCGAACAACGGTCTGGACGGCTCCGTCTTACATAAAACGTCAGCGGTATCGCCGGCTTCGGGTCCGTGGTCGCCCTCGCCGGTCACGGGCGTGGCGG
>CAWUJR010000777.1:0-1712 GCA_963922375.1 uncultured Robbsia sp. | reverse complement strand
CCGCCGTGCCATTGTGCTTCTGCGGGCAGCGCCACGGTCGCGACGGACAACGCCAGCGACGCAGCCGCCACGCGACGCCAGAAGGTCGTACTCGAACTTCTATTCATGTCTCATGCCTTGTGAGGTTCGGTTCAAACAGTGTAACAGCGTACGGTAAGGATTTCCGAACAGGCCCATCAGTCCGCGCCGCCCGGCACCAGCACATCCCGGCCGCCGTTATTCCCCATCGGCGAGACGACTCCGGCCGTTTCCATTTGCTCGACCAGTCGCGCGGCGCGGTTGTATCCAATCCGGAATTGCCGCTGCACCGACGAAATGGAGGCTCGGCGCGAACGGATCACAAATGCCACCGCTTCGTCGTACAGCGGGTCGGCTTCGACATCGCCGTCGCCGCCACCGTCCGCCCCATTGCCATCGACGGTGCCCCCGGCGAGAATGCTTTCCTCGTAATTGGCTTCGCCGAACTGTTTCAAATGCTCGACGACCCGATGCACTTCATCGTCGGCAACGAACGCGCCGTGCACGCGTTGCGGGTCGCCGCTACCCGGCGGCAGGAATAGCATATCGCCCTGCCCCAGCAGCGATTCCGCGCCCATCTGGTCGAGCACCGTGCGCGAATCGATCTTCGACGACACCTGGAACGCCACGCGTGTGGGGATATTCGCCTTGATCAGGCCGGTAATCACATCGACCGACGGCCGCTGCGTGGCGAGCACCAGATGGATGCCGGACGCGCGCGCCTTCTGCGCGAGCCGCGCGATCAGCTCTTCGACCTTCTTGCCCGCGACCATCATCAGGTCCGCCAATTCATCGATGATCACGACGATCATCGGCAGCGTGGACAACGGTTCCGGCGCGTCCGGCGTCAACGAGAACGGGTTGGTCAGTCGCTTCTCGGCGGCAATGCCGGCCCGGATCTTTTGGTTGAATCCAGCGAGATTGCGAACGCCCAGTGCAGACATCAGGCGATAGCGTTTCTCCATCTCGGCCACGCACCATGTCAACGCGTTCGACGCGAGGCGCATATCGGTCACCACCGGCGCGAGCAGATGCGGGATGCCTTCGTAGACCGACAATTCGAGCATCTTCGGATCGATCATGATCATCCGCAATTCATCCGGCGTCGCGCGATACAGCAGCGAGAGGATCATCGCATTGACGGCAACGGATTTGCCGGACCCGGTGGTACCGGCGACCAACATATGCGGCGCCCGCGCGAGATCGACGACGACCGGCTCTCCGGTGATGTCCTTCCCCATCGCGATTGCCAGCGGCGAATCGTGCAAACGGAACACATCCGCCGCGAGAATCTCCGACAGCCGGATCATCTGGCGTTGTGGATTCGGCAGTTCAAGACCCATGCAGGTCTTGCCGGGAATCGTTTCGACCACGCGGATCGACGTCAAGCCTAAACCGCGCGACAGATCCTTCATGAGACCGACGATCTGGCTGCCCCGCACGCCGACCGCAGGTTCGACTTCGAAGCGCGTGATCACCGGGCCCGCGGACGCGCCGACGACGCTGACGGGCACTTTGAATTCGCGCAAGCGCTGTTCGATCAACTGTCCGGTTTCCTGCAGCGACGCATCCGATGCCTGTTCGACCGCCGCCTCCGGCGGGGCCAGCAAGTCAAGACCGGGTAACTCGACACGCGGCGCTTCCGGCAACAAGCTCGAGAACGCGTCGGTCGGGGCCGCGCGGGGGACGGCGAC
>CAWUJR010000776.1:0-1717 GCA_963922375.1 uncultured Robbsia sp. | reverse complement strand
AGTCGGTGTCTGCAACCGCCGCGCCAACATTCGCGCCGTCACCCTTGAGGATGCCGGTGATGTCGGTTTCCGTTGCCGTGGTGATGTTGCTCGGCCCTGCTGGGCCTGTCTGTCCTACGCCCGGGCTGATCGTGAACGTGCGAGAAACGTCACTTTGCGTGATTGTCCATGTGCGGTTTTGTGCCATTATGCGTCAGTGATTTGTGGTCTGATTTCCCATACGCCCTCAAATTCGGTGCGGACGTAGCCCGAGGAGTCGGTCGTCTCTAGGTCGTAAGCGTAAAGGCCGGCGGCGAGCGCCTCGGTAGTTGCCGAGGAGATTGCGTCAATAGTGAAATTCCAGCTCCCGGCGGTCGAGTTATTGATCGTGATCCCGCTCGTCGAGGAGTCCAAGGTGACCTGCTTGACCCCGTCGCTGTCGCAGATTTTCACGCGGACGCGCGACAAGTCAGTATCGGCGGCGGTGTCAGCGAAGACTTGCGCCGGCATGGTATCGCCTCGCTGGATCGAAGGCCAGTCGTAGCGTAAAGGCTCTAGGTGTAGCTGGCTCATGAGCAGACGATTACAACTTCAACAAGGTTAGGGCCGCTATTCTCTGGCTCAATCGTGATGTCGCCAGTTGCCAAGCCACCGGCAGGGTCGTGGGTTTGCAGGACGCCCTGCGCTGGGATGAGCTGATCGACCAGCGTCGTGCTTTGCGTGACAGTGATGCCGTCGCCGCCCGTTGCGGTAGAGTTGGAAATAAACAGGCCGTAAATCGAAGTGGCGCCAGACGTTGCAAGCCCCTCGAAGTCGTTGCCGTCCAAGCCTGGGGCGTAGACGCCAGCGGAAGCAACGCCCGCCGTGGTGTCGGTGGATGTCGCTGCCGTGGTCAGTCCCGCGCAAGTGTCGTTGTCGATGCTGATATTCAGCGTTGCGTCGTTGGCGGGGTAGACTGGCGTCGATGTGCCTTGGATCGTGTATTGAACCGTGCCTTTATGGGTAAGCACTACGTCCGCGCCCGTGCCGCCGACAGTGTAGAAAGCGGAGATCGCGGCATCTGCGGCAATCGCGGTGCGGATCTTGGTAGCAACCTGAGATGCGGTGTCAGACAAGGCAACGGCAACCGAAAGCGTAACGGGCGAGCCAGTAACGTCGGCGGCGGTCACGATCACCTCGGCATTGCCGGCGGTTGAGATGCTGCCGACCACAGTCGCGGTCTCAACCTGCGCGGTTCCAGCGGTCCAGGCTGTGGAGCCGGTCGAATCAAGGTCGGAAATGTCAATAACTAGGTCGGACGCCGACCCGTTAATGATAGCGTCAAAGCTAACGACCTTAGTCGCGCTCGATAGGCTAGTCGCGGCATTATCCTTGCCTACCTTAACGGCATTCGAGGAATTGTCCTTTCGCGGGGTCGCCAAGGCCGAAATGCCCGAAAAAGCGGTTTGCTGGCTTAAGTCCATACTTGGACGGAAATGTCAAAACTAGGGCGAGAATCATACGCCTTGGTCGAAGGCAAAACCAAGTTGAATAAACGGATTGTAATGCAAAATTTGCTCTGTGACGCTAGCTACATCGTCCGTGAGATTGACCAGCGCAATGGGGATGGTAAGCTCGGAGCCTGTTGCCGTTGGATCAAGCTCCACGGAAAGAGATGAGGCGGTGTATACAAAATCCCAAATAATTCCATCATCTGAAACCTCTTGATCGCTTGTGGTTATGACTATTTTTAGGACGC
>CAWUJR010000775.1:0-1719 GCA_963922375.1 uncultured Robbsia sp. | reverse complement strand
CCTGCTGCGCGAGCGCGGACGTGGCGACGAACGTCGCCGACAGCACGAAAGCAAGCGACGCGAGGAGGCTTCCGCTCAACCATGGATGGATAGTCACGCGCACCTTAAATCTCCGTGGCAAGTCGGCGTCCGGTGCGGATGGCGAGTGCCATGCCCGTCAGCGTCGGGTTCACCGATCCGGATGACGGAAAGACGCCGGTCGTGACCAAGTGGAGGTTAGGGTGATCGTGCGTGCGCAGATCGCCGTCTACGACCGAGGTTTTTGGATCGTCTCCCATGATCACGGTCCCCATCACATGATCTTGCCCGGTCCAGTCTTTCGGTGGCGCGATCGGCGTGCCACCGAGCGCTTCCAAAAAGTTGGCATAGTCATCGATGGCGTTGGCCTGCGTGGCGCGACTGTAATCGTCCAGCCGGTAATGCAGATTGAGTCCGGGCAGACCCAGCGCGTCCTTCCACGCCGGATTGAGGGTAATGCGATTGTCCGGGCGGGGCAGGTCCTCCGTCATCGTTTGGATGTTGACGTACCGCGATAGGCGATCGCGTAGCGCGTTTTCGAAATCGTCGCCGAGTAGCTTGCCTTCGTCGAGGAGCTTGCTCGCGAATTGATCGGTCCAGATGATATTGATGACGTCGTAGTGCATGGCGGCGACGCGATCGCGGTCCGCCTGGTTGCGTCGTTCGAGAATCGCACCCGAGATAAACTGGCCACGACCCTGCCACAGCGGCTCGTCTGCGTAGAAGGTAAAGCCGGTCCCCGGGTGAATCATCAGGTTGCGGCCGACCTGGTCCGAGCTGTTCGCCAAGTTGTTCAGCAAAAGCAGCTTCGGTGTCTCGAAGCCATGGCCGGCGATGACGAACTGGCGGGCGGTCAACCGAGTCCGCTTGCCATCCGGGCTCTGATAGGACAGCGCGATGATTTTGCCACCCGTCCCGGTTTCGAGCTTGTCGACGACTGCATCGGTGCGCAATTGGGCCCCCGCCTGCTGTGCCATGCGCAGTGTCATCAGTCCGGAATACTTCGCGTTGATCGGACAGTTCGGCTGGCACATGTTGTTGCCGATGCAACCGGGGCGTCCGTTCCAGGGCTGCGAGCTGCGGGAAGACGACGCATGCAGCACGCGATAACCCTTTGCCGCCAATCGCATCTGCATGCGCTGCAGCATGTAGGGTTTCGCTTCCGGCGGCAGCGGAAATGGCTTGGAGCGTGGCGGATAGCCGTTCCGATGGCCGCCCGACTGATCTTCGCTGTCCATGCCGTTGACGCCGATGATGTACTCGGCTTCGGTCAAGTACGGCTCGAGCTCCGCATAATCGAACGACCAGTCCCGACCGACGCCGTAGCGCGACTTCAGTTTCAAATCCTCCGGCAACGGGCGCCAGGACGAGGCGGTCCAATGCCGTGACGTCCCACCGGCCACGCGAAGGGTGCCGGGGAAGTTCTTCAGCGGCGCATTGTCTAACGTCAGATTACCTGGGGTCTGACTATTTGGCGCATAAGGCACATCGCCGAACGGTGCATTCCAGTTGAAGCGTTCCGGCAGCGTGCGCCAATTCTCGGTCACCTTCCAGTCCGGAATTTCCGGTCCGGCCTCCAGGATGATCACGCTACGCCCGGCTTTCGCAAGTTCGTACGCAACAAAAGAGCCCAGCGCGCCGGACCCGACAACAATCACATCTGCATCGTAATCGGCCATGCTTATCCCTGTTTATAAGTTG
>CAWUJR010000774.1:0-1726 GCA_963922375.1 uncultured Robbsia sp. | reverse complement strand
CGCGGCACCGTCCATGCTCGGCTGAACCCGCACGTTGCGGTCTCGCCCGTCAGGGCGTGGCACGATGCCGCACGCCCGTCCGCACCCCTTTTTTGGCCGCTTTTTGACGTTTGGACGATTGCTTCGTCCGCGCGACGAGGGGGCCAATTCTCCTTATGCACAAAGACGGAGAAGATTTTTCGCGCAGCGCAATTAGGGATTGTTAGTATTTTTAGAAAAATGTTTTCATCTATTGGTACTTTATCTTTAATAGCAGAAGACTAAGATTCGTTCTGTCGACGGCGTCACCCGCAGCAATCATCCGGGGCCGCCCGCCACTTAACCGAATGAGGTCTGTTATGAAAACGTCTTTGATCGCTGCGCTTCTCCTTTCTTCTGCTGCTATTTCGGCTCCAGTGTTCGCACAAAGCACCGACGCGTCGGGTAGCGCACCGCTGACCCGGGCCGAAGTGCGCCAGTCGCTGTCGATCGCCGCTGCGCAAGGCGCGTTGCCGGAAGTCGCTTACCGTTCGACGCCGGCCTACCAAGCAATCCGCTTCCCGGCCGCACAAGGCCCGATGGCGTACGCGAACGCATCGAGCGCAGAAGGTTCGGTTCGCTAAATTGCGCAACCGATGGCGTTCCGGTGATTGCCGGCGCGCCGAGGGACGGCCGCAACAGGGAGCCATCCTAGAAGTCATGCAGGTGAATGCCTGTTTAAGTGGGGCAGCCGTGCCATCGCGTCGAGTGCATCGAGTGCATGTCGACCGCAGTGGCCGCTGCCCCGCTTGCTTTTTCGGCGCGATGCGATGCTTGCGGTGGGGAATCGGTAGAATCCCTTAATAGCCGCTTCCATCGAATCCATGTTCCGAACTCTTTCCGCCTTCGTGCGCAAATGGCGTGCATCCCGCAACGGCGGGAGCCAGCTCCTAGATTTGTTGTCCCGTGTCGAATGGGAGGCGCCGCTGGGCGCGCGCAATCATTGGTTAATCGAAGTCGTGCGCTGGGTGCGACGCGGCGGCCTGCTCGATGACGCCGACGAATCGGTCAGCCGGCCGCAGCACGTGCGGCTGCGCTATTTACTGAGCACGCTGGACAAGCAGCCCGAGTGGAAGCTGAACGTCGCGCGGCTGCTGCGCGCCACATTGCGCGAGAGCGATGCGGTGGCCATGCTGTGCGACACCGGTATGCCTACGCGCTCCGGTTTCTGGGGGGCGCTGGTCGAGCGCGTGCAGGACTCGCTGATTCCGCCGGCACCCAATACACGCAATCTGTCCGCCATCGTCACCTTGATGTTCGCGGATGCCGACGGCGCACGCGGCGAGAAAGCGGCGACGAAGGCCGGTGCCAAAGCGGCGAAGCGCGCACGCCGGGAGGCCGTGAAGAATGCGGACGAGTCTGCTGTTGCAGACGCCCGTATGACCGCGCGGCACGGCGATGAAGTCAGCTGGATCGACACGATTCCTGCGCCGTTGCTCGACGACCTAGTCGCGCTAATACGGTATGGTGCGGAAGGCGACGAGCAAGAGAGCGGCGCGGACTTCTCGCACGCACTGCTGTCGGCGATGCATAACCTCTGTTACCAGATCGGGTCGACCGGTCTGTCGTCATCCGTGCGTTCGCGGCTGACGCCGGTGCGCATCGAGCGTTTGCCTTTCTATCGGCTGGGCCCGGCCATGCAAGCGGTCGAAGCGGCGCAGGCGCAGCGCGAGGCGATCGATGCTGCCTTGAGATCTTTGCAGCGGCA
>CAWUJR010000773.1:0-1731 GCA_963922375.1 uncultured Robbsia sp. | reverse complement strand
GGCGCCTGATTTCTGAACGTCGTGCGTGTGCGCGCCGTCGTGCGTGTGCGTGTCGTGTTCCATACCCCAATTCTACACTGCGCCCGCGTGGGCGGAGCGCGCGCCAGCGGGCACCGGCATTTCCCCATCCCTTCGCGCCCTTTTGCGCAGTGCTGATGCGCCGCCTGCCCCCTTCTCCCCGCCGACGCCGCCGTTCATCCTTCCTTCGTTCGTCCCAAGCGGCATCCGGGCGAACGCGAACCCGATGCGAACCGATGCGAACCCGACGTCGATCCAGCGCCCATTGAGCGCCCATCGAGCGCGAACGACGCCCACGCGCCACGAATAAATATAATTCCGACAAATCGTGCTTTCGCAAGTAATTTGTAATCTCCATCCGCTACGATGTCTGCGACACCTTGCCACAGGCCAACAATAAAAGCGCAGGAGAAGAACAATGGAGACGACGTGGACGGCCACGCAACGCAATGTGGTCATCGCGGCTGTGGGCAGTTGGACCCTGGATGCATTCGATTTCTTTCTGCTGACCTTCGTGTTGAGCGATCTGGCCAGCACCTTTTCGGTACCCCTCACGCGCGTTTCCCTCGCCTTATTGCTCACGCTGGCGGTTCGCCCCATTGGGGCACTCATCTTCGGACGTGCGGCGGAGAAGTTCGGTCGTCGCCCGGTCTTGATGGTCAATATCGCCATTTTCTCCCTGCTGGAACTGGCCTCCGGGTTTGCGCCGACGCTGCTCACCTTCATGGTGCTACGCGTGTTGTACGGCGTGGCGATGGGCGGTGTCTGGGGGGTAGCGTCGTCGCTGGCGATGGAGACGATACCGACCCGCTCGCGAGGGATGGTGTCGGGAATGTTCCAGGCCGGCTATCCAGGCGGTTATCTGATTGCCTCGATCGTTTATTTCCTATTTGCTTCGCTCGGCTGGCGTGACCTGTTTTTCATCGGCACGTTCCCGTTGGTGATGGTCGTCTTCATCTGGTTCAAGGTACCGGAATCGCCGGTCTGGCTGACCGCACGCGAACGTAAGACCCAAACCCCGCTCTGGCCGATTCTGAAACGCGAGTGGAAGCTGGGAATCTATGCGGTGCTACTAATGGGGTGCTTCAACTTCTTCAGCCACGGCACGCAGGATATGTATCCGACCTTCCTGAAAGTGCAGCATCGGTTCAACCCGCATACCGTGGCAACGATTGCGATCGTCTATAACATTGCAGCAATGTGCGGCGGGGTATTCTTCGGCTCGCTGTCCGAGCGTATCGGACGTAAGAAAGCAATCATGATCGCCGCGCTGCTGTCGTTGCCGGTGCTGCCGCTGTGGGCATTCTCGAGCGGCGCCTGGATGATCGGCATGGGCGCGTTCCTGATGCAGTTCATGGTTCAAGGCGCCTGGGGCGTGATCCCGGCGTATCTGAACGAGCTGGCACCGGAAGGCGCACGGGCGGTGTTGCCGGGCTTCGTCTATCAACTAGGCAACTTTCTCGCATCGGTCAATGGCCCGCTGCAATCGTCGGTCGCGGCACGCCATGGCGGCAATTACGGCATCCCGATGGCGTCCGTCGCCGGCACCGTCGCGATCCTGATCGCGGTCTTCATCTACTTCGGACGCGACACGCGCGGCCAGCAATTTGAAATCGACCGCGACGTCGCGGCAAAACACACGCTTTAACCGCTCGTGAGTCTCGTGCGAGCGCTGCATGTCACCCACCGTCGACGTCGGCCGCGCCCGGCTGT
>CAWUJR010000772.1:0-1732 GCA_963922375.1 uncultured Robbsia sp. | reverse complement strand
CGGCCGATGCCGACCTTGCTGCCGATGCCGCCGTCACGCGCTCGCTTGGAGAACGCGTGACAGCCATTCTGGAATTAGGCAACGCGACGCAGCCGGGCAACCGCTTCGGTGACGTTCATCCCGATGACATCGAGCGCACGCTCAATCTGCTGACGCCGGGGCCGCATCGCGTACGGGTGCGCGACGGTGGCGCTTATCACCTGAGCGATGCGATCTGCGACCGCTTCACGACGCCGAACGGCGATTTCTTCATTTTGAGACTTGACCGGTAAAAGTCAGACCGATTGTCCGGTATGCCGAACGGGCATGCTCTGCCACCTATTTTTTGAGATACAGAGGGAACGTTGAGGCCACCGACCGGCATGCGTCCGCGCACTTTCCGCTGCCGCATGTGTGCGATGGAAAGGACAACCGGCGGCGATGGTCATCAAGCCGCTGTGCTACCTTTTTGCACCCTCTGCGCTTTTTGCACTTTTGAACGCTAACTGAGCGACTCGTGACGCGTATTGCTTCAATCCATTATCCCGGTGACGGCCACGGCGTGCTGTTACTGCATGGCCTGTCGAGCTCTCCGCTTGAAATGCGCTTCCTCGCCCGTGCGCTGCACCGAGAGGGCTTTACGGTCAGCGCGCCGATCATCGACAGCTATAGTCAGGATCCGGAACAGCCGGACATGCAGCGCTGGATCGACGCCGCCGTACAGGCATTCGATACGCTGGCTGCCACCTGCCGACACGTATCCATCTGCGGCTTGTCGATGGGGGCCACGCTGTCGCTCGCCGTCGCCCATGCGCGGCCAACCGCCCGCGCGGTTGCGCTGCTGTCGACCACATTGGACTATGACGGCTGGGCCATCCCCTGGTATCGCTTCTTGCTGGACTGGATTTATTACACGCCGATGCGCAATCGCTGGCGATATCGTGAAGCGGCGCCGTTCGGGCTAAAAAACGAGGCGCTGCGTGCGAAGGTTGCGCGTTCGATGGAAAGCACGGATTTCAGCGAAATCGGCCCGTCGACGATGTCGTTACCGGCATTGCATGAAGCGACCCGGCTGTGCCGTCACGTGAAGCGCATCCTGCCGGAGATCCGCAACGACCTGCTTCTGGTCCACGCGATCGATGATGAAACCGCCAGTCCCAAAAACGTTCGTCTGGTCGGTGCGCAGGTTCAATCGGTCTTTCGGCGGACCATTTTTCTCGACGATTCGTATCATATGATCACTGTCGACAACGAACGCGAGATCGTTGCGCGCGAAACCGTGGTGTTTTTGCGCGAAAGCGAGATGGCGAGTGCCGGCGGTGCTGGCAGCGGCGCACCCGTGGTCTCGAAGGCCCTCGCGCGCCGCCTGCGCCAACTGGCGTCGATCGCAAAATAAGCATGGCTGTCCGTTTGCCGACGGGATTGTTGGCCTGAATAGAATAGTGTCTTCTTTCACACACGCTTTATCTGCCACGCGCGACCCCATAGAATTCGGTTATTGAAAACGCTCCGCGATAGATCGACGGACGCGCATCGCCGGATCCGGGGAGGTCCCAATGAAATCACTGATCGAACGTCAACTCTATCGCCCGGCGCTGGTGCTGCCGTTGATGGGATTGACGCGCCTGCTGGTGAGCACGGATTTCAACCTGACCCAGGCCGGATTCGTCATGGCGATGCGCGGCTCCCAGCAGGTGCTGGCGCTGTCGTCGAGGGTCCCCGCGACCCTGGGGGCGAAGGCACGGCAATGGTC
>CAWUJR010000771.1:0-1738 GCA_963922375.1 uncultured Robbsia sp. | reverse complement strand
CTGCACCCGACGCACCAGCCGGCCGAGATGACATCGAAGACAATCCTTCTAGCGCCCCGCTTGCTCCACCCCGTTGTCGCGCAACCGGGCCCTGTTGGGTAGAAGACTCCGAACGCACCGTCGACTGCGTGGCAGCATTCGACTCATCGATGGACAGAGCACGCTGATGGGAAGTGGAACCTGAAACGCTACCTGACATGTCAACTCTCCTGAAGGTGGATCGTCATCCGCCGCCACGCTTTTGTTACGAGCGTGCACGCGCTGCCGACAATAGATGACGCGATTATGAAATGCTCGACACGCGGTTATGCGATCGGCGCGAAGCGGTTGCATGGAATCCGAAGTCAACGATGCCAGGTTCGGACCCATGCACAAAACTTCGGGATCGGATGATTCAGCGACAGCGGTGCCGCGTATTCATTGCAGCTTCTACCTACGCGCGTAGACGACAGGCTTTCTCAACCTACGCTGCGCGTCCATCAGGAGCATGATCATGCGTTTTGCGTTTGCCGGCTTCGACCGATGGCTTGGTGTGTTCGATGCGTTCGTCGCCGCCGGCTGGACCCCGATTCGGGTGTTTACGATTCCAGTGGATGGCCGCGAGGATTTCAACCATGCTACCGTTGCCGCCGCGGCCCGGCACGGCGCTCCGGTCCAGCTGTCTCGGATCGAAAGCGACGACTTGCGAGCACTACATGAACGCGACTGCGATACCTTGGTTGTCGCCGGTTACGGTTGGAAAGTGCCTGACTGGACATCCTATTTGTCGCGCGCCATCAATTTCCATCCTTCGCCGCTGCCGGAAGGACGTGGCCCTTATCCGTTGTTTCAAGCATTGCTGGATGCACGGCCCGAATGGGGCATCAGTTGCCACCGTCTGTCGTCTGAATTCGATCAGGGCGCCGTCCTGGGAAAAGAGACTTTCCCCTTGTCTCAGGACACCTGCCAAGAGGTGCTGCAATTACGGTTGCAGATGCGAGCGAAGGTGCTTGCGGCGCACGTCGCGCGCAATCTGCCACGCCTCTGGAACGAGAGTCGGGAGCAGGAAACGGGCTCTTATTGGCCTCGCATCGACGACACCGCTCGTACGCTGAACTTCGAGCGATCGGTGGACGACATCATGCGTATCGTGCGTGCGTGTGGTCTGCACGAATGCATTGCACCGCTGCAAGGCAGCGCCGTCTATGTGAAGCGCGCGGTTGCTTGGAAAGAGTCTCACGCATATAGGCCTGGCGATATCGTCCACGAGCATCAGCGGTGGACAGTGATCGCCGCGCTGGACGGATTCGTTGGGCTGATCGAATGGAGCCCACTGACCGCGGCCTTGCGTGAACGCATGGGCCCCTGATGGTGTCAAGGCTTCGTTATACGACGCGATGCTTCGCATCTGCGACGGACACACGACGAGCGGTCTTTAAGCTAGCGGTGTGGGAAAAAGCTCTCCACAGCATGGCTCATCTTCTTCAACTCTATGTCGGAGGCAGTTAATGGATACCAACTACAACGTCACGTCGAATCAGCCTTACTCGTCGACCGATAGCTCGTCGGGTTCGTCGGGTTCCTCCAGCAGCAACCTGATGCAAATGCTCGAACAGTTGATCGAAGAACTGCAGCAGATGTTGCAAAGCTCGAGCTCCAGCGGCAGCGGCGATTCAGGTAGCGGCGACTCGGGCAGCGGCGGTGGTAGTGGCGGCAGCACCGGTCTGGGCGATACCGGGGGAACGGGCGGTGGCACCAC
>CAWUJR010000770.1:0-1742 GCA_963922375.1 uncultured Robbsia sp. | reverse complement strand
CGGCATCCTGCTGATCGGTTTCGCCGCACTATCGCCGCTGCGCACCGCGTCGGCCGCCGATCTCAATGTGCTGAATATCGGCTATCAGAAAGGAACGCCGCTCACCTTATTGAAAGCCCAGGGGACGCTGGACAAGGTGCTCGGTGCGAGGGGTTTCGCCGTGCGCTGGATCGAGTTTCCGGCCGGTCCGCCGCTGCTCGAAGCGATGAATGCCGGGTCGATCGATATCGGCTATACGGGTGCGCCGCCGCCGATCTTTGCACAAGCGGGAGAAAGTCGCGTCGCCTATCTGGCAGCAGAACCGTCCGGTCCGCACAACGAAGCGTTGATCGTGCACGCCGATTCGCCGATCAAAAGCGTGGCCGATTTGAAAGGCCACACGGTGGCGCTGGCTCGCGGCTCGAGTTCGCATTACTTGCTGGTTGCCGCATTGAAAAAAGCGGGGCTGCATTACGCGGACGTGAAACCGGTGTTCTTGTCCCCTGCCGATGCACGTGCCGCTTTCGAGAGCGGTCGCGTGGACGCATGGACGATCTGGGATCCCTATCTGGCGGTGGTTCAGCAGGCGACGCCGGTAAGGACCCTCGCGGACTATGGTTCTGGGATTGCGCAGCCGTATAGTTTTTTCCTCGGACGGCCCGCATTCGTCACTGCGCATCGAGACATCGTCGCGACGGTGTTGGCGGCGGTGGCACAAGGCGATGCCTGGGCGACGACGCATCGCAGCGAGTTGGTTAAGCTGATCGCTGCGCAAACCGGCGTACCCCAACCGGTCGTGACGACCTTTCTGGCACGCTCACAGTTCGGCGTGCTGGCGCTGAACCCGACCATACTTGCGTCGCAGCAACGGGTCGCCGACGTGTTCTACCAGGCTAAGGTCATCCCACGCAAAGTCGATGTCGATGCGATCGCGATGCCGGTGTCGCCGAGATAGCCCGTCCGACTTAAGCAGCATCGGTCGGCGCGGATATGCGGTTTGTCGCTCACGCGCCCCGGTCGATATCCGTTCGCATCGCTCGGCGTCCTTATTGCCCTTCGCCGATCGGCGACGCTCGTCATCGGCAGCACTGTCCCTTACACGGAAACGGCGCGCTCCTATCGGCATTCGGCTGGGTCGGTTCTGTCTCGTTCATGCGTTCGCTTTATTACCTTTCCATTTAAACCATTTTCACCCGATGTTTGTTGCGGAATCGCCTGCGATCGGGAAAGCTTTGCGAGCCTTGTCCAGTCGGGCTTTGGCCATTGCGAAATAGCAACGACAGCGCCATTCGCAGGCGGAAATGCACGCTGGCGACATGACTTCACTTCCATCCCAAACCAACTTCCGCTACATTTTATAAATATCGGCCATGCATATATCCGTAATATTTTGCATGCATCACATTTTTCGGTCTGAACGAATATGAACAGTGCATCGATACTCGAGATGTTGAGATTGGAAGCCAGCACCGGACAAGCGCCCAGTGGCAGCGATGCACTGGCCCAACTGGTTCACTGGCTTGCCGCGCATACTGCGCAATTGAGCGAACAGGATGTGCGGGTTTTGTTCGACGTTGGCTTGTCGCTGTACAACACCGAGCTCGAAAAAAGCTGGAACGTCGACGTCGACAGCCCCCCGGTGATGGCCGGCAGTGCATCACAAAGCGGCCGGCGCGCTAACACCGGCGACGCGTACGCGAACCGCGAATCCGTTCACATTCCGTTGGCGAGCGAGCAGGCTCAAGCGCGCGCCCGCGCCGAGG
>CAWUJR010000769.1:0-1751 GCA_963922375.1 uncultured Robbsia sp. | reverse complement strand
GCGCTCGCGCAGGCGGCCAGCGCCAGCACGCCCGCAAAGGCGATCAAACGGGGAAGGGGGAGCATGTGGCGCATGACCCATCTTAGCCGCCAAAACCGGGCGCGGCAAGCGAGCCTCACAATGCACTTTAACTTCCAGCGATCAATGTATTGTAATCGCACGAAAAAAAGGCCCGGTCGCTTTCGCCACCGGGCCTTTCTACGCCGCTTCTTGCGACCGACAGTGACAGACTCGCACTGACGCCGTCCGTCGGCCCTGACGACAGCGGTCGTCAGGGTGCCCTCGCGGGACTACATCGACGCGATCAAAGCGCTTCCGATGCGTAATCCGCCAGACGCGAACGTTCGCCGCGAGCCAGCGTGATATGACCGCCGTGTTTCCAGCCCTTGAAGCGGTCGACCACATACGTGATGCCGGAACTGCCTTCGGTCAGATAAGGCGTATCGATCTGCGCGATATTGCCCAGGCACACCAGCTTCGTGCCCGGACCCGCGCGCGTGACCAGCGTCTTCATCTGCTTCGGCGTCAGATTCTGTGCCTCGTCGATGATCACCAGCTTGTCGACAAAGGTCCGGCCGCGCATGAAGTTCATGCTCTTGACCTTCAGACGCGAACGGATCAGATCTTGCGTGGCCGCCCGTCCCCATTCGCCCGCCGCGTTGTCGCTCTTTTGGAGAACTTCGAGGTTGTCATCGAATGCACCCATCCACGGCTGCATTTTCTCTTCCTCGGTGCCGGGCAGGAAACCGATGTCTTCGCCCACCGGCACGGTGGCACGCGTGACGATGATTTCGTTATACCGCTTGTCGTCGAGCACTTGCGCGAGACCTGCCGCCAATGCCAACAGCGTTTTTCCGGTTCCGGCCTGGCCAAGCAGGCTGACGAAGTCGATCTCCGGATTCATCAACAGATTCAACGCGAAGTTTTGCTCGCGATTACGCGCAGTGACCCCCCAGACGTTGTTCTTGTTGTGACCGTAGTCGAGCAGCGTCTGCAGCAGCGCAGTGCGGCCATTGACCTCGCGGACGATCGCGTGAAACGCCGGTTCGCCGTTGTTCGTTTCGAGATAGACGAACTGATTGACCAGCATGGCCGGCACCGAGGGACCGGTGACACGGTAAAACGTCGTGCCGGTCTTCACGTCCTGCCAGCTCTCCATCCCTTTCGCGTGACGCGTCCAGAAATCGGATTGCAACGCGAGTACGCCGGTGTACAACAGGTCCTTGTCTTCCAGAACCTGGTCGTTGTAGTAATCCTCGGCGGCGAGTTGCAGCGCGTGCGCTTTGATTCGCATATTGATGTCTTTCGACACCAGTACCACGTCGCGTTCCGGCTGGGCTTTCGCCAGCGCCCGCACCACGCCCAGGATCTGATTGTCGGCTTTGCCGACCGGCAGGCCTTCGACCGGCTCGATGTGGTGCAGCGTGGTCTGGAAGAACAGGCGTCCACCGGCTTCGCGATTGCCCAGACGCGACAATTGCAGGCCCGCACCAATTTCGGCGCCGCCGGCGACCAGACCATCGAGCAGGCGGCTGACTTGACGTGCATTACGCGCGACTTCGGACATCCCCTTTTTGTTGTTGTCCAGTTCCTCGAGCGTCATCATTGGCAGATAGACGTCATGCTCTTCAAAACGGAACAAGGAGCTCGGATCGTGCAGTAACACGTTCGTGTCGAGCACGAACAATTTCGTGCGCGCGGCCACGGGTGCGCCTCTGCCGCCGCGCGAATGTTGCGCTTGGCGACCGGCG
>CAWUJR010000768.1:0-1752 GCA_963922375.1 uncultured Robbsia sp. | reverse complement strand
CGGCCTGCAAACGTTCGATGCGATCTTTGCATCGATCGATGCGGCGAAAGACTACGTGATCGTGCAGTTCTTCGTCGTTCGCGACGACCGGCTCGGGCAACGACTCAAGCGCGCGCTATTGGACTGCCGAGCGCGGGGGGTGCGCGCCTATCTCCTTTACGACAGCATCGGCTCGCACGAATTGTCTGCCGCCTACACACGCGAATTGCGGGCGGCGGGTGTCGAGGTGCATAAGTTTGCGACCCGACGGTTCGTCAATCGTTTCCAGTTGAATTTCCGGAACCATCGCAAGATCGTCGTGATAGACGGCCAGCGCGCGTATGTGGGCGGTCATAACGTCGGCAACGAATACCTCGGCGAGAAACCGCCGTTGTCGCCATGGCGCGATACGCATATCGAAATCGATGGACCGGTGGTGTCGAGCATCCAGTTCGTGTTTGTCGAAGATTGGTTCTGGGCGACGCAGCGGGTACCGGAACTCACCCGGTGCAGCGCGCGGCAGGACGCCAATATGTGCTGTCAGGCGATCGTGAGCGGACCGGCCGACGAATTCGAGACGTGCTCCCTGTTCTTCGTCAACGCGATCAACACTGCACAGCATCGGATCTGGTTGACCAGCCCGTATTTCGTTCCCGACGAGGCCGTGTTCACCGCGCTGAAACTTGCGGTGATGCGGGGTGTCGATGTGCGCATCCTGATCCCGTGCCGCCGCGACCACCTGATGGTGTTCGCCGCGTCCACCGTCTACGCGAACGATGCGGTACATGCGGGGGTTCGGATCTTCCGCTACCAGCCGGGCTTCCTGCATCAGAAGGTTGTGCTGATCGACGACACCGCTGCCGCCGTTGGTAGCCCGAATCTGGACAATCGCTCGTTCCGATTGAATTTCGAGTTGACCGTATTGACCGTCGATCGGGGATTTGCCGCCGAGGTCGAAGCGATGCTGGTCGCCGATTTCGCCGAATCGATCGAAATCCGCAGCGAAGATTTCCATCGTGCACCGGCGTGGAAACGTGCGGTCATGCGCGTTGCCTGTCTGTTCTCGCCGGTGCTGTAAAGGACCGGCGCGTCGGCTGCGCGAATGCGACCCGCGACGGCGGCGGCACGCTTCATCGGTGCTGCACAGGCATGTATTGGCCGTGCGGGGGCCGATCAGTTCGCCGGATCGGCCAGCAGCTTCTCGATGTCTGCGGCAATCGCATCCGGTTTGGTGATCGGCGCATAACGCTCGACAACCTCGCCACGCCGGTTGACCAGAAATTTCGTGAAATTCCACTTGATGCCTTCTGTGCCGAGCACGCCCGGGCGGCTGCCGGTCAGCCAGCGGAACAACGGATGCGCACCGGCACCGTTGACCTCGATTTTTTCGAATAGCGGAAAACTGAGCCCGAAGTTCTGTGTACAGAAATCGCCGATTTGCTGGCTGTCGCCGGGTTCCTGCCGACCAAATTGATTGCAGGGAAATCCCAATACCTCGAAACCCTGCTCGCCAAAGCGCGAGTGCAGTTGTTGCAGGCCGGTGTATTGCGGCGTAAACCCGCAATGACTCGCCGTATTGACCACCAGCAGCACCTTGCCTGCATAGCGCGAGAGCGCGACCTGCTCGCCGTTCAACGCGGTCGCACTGAAATCGTAGATGTTTTGGTTCACTTGGTTTCCTTCGGCAACGGCAATCAAGCGCCTAGTTTATTGCAGTCCGCGAACCCTTGCTGCGCGCGCCGCGCCTGCCGCTCGGCGCACTGCGTCATCGCC
>CAWUJR010000767.1:0-1753 GCA_963922375.1 uncultured Robbsia sp. | reverse complement strand
CCACACCTTGCGGCACACGGACCTGAACCGTGCGCGTCTACCAATTCCGCCACCTGGGCCAAACCACGCTTCACTACTTCACAACTTTTGCAAAAAAGCCCGCAAACGCGGGCTTCAAAGCGTATTTCGGGTCGGTTGCTGCAGAACCCATCGTTGGTGCCCAGAAGAGGACTCGAACCTCCACACCTTGCGGCACACGGACCTGAACCGTGCGCGTCTACCAATTCCGCCATCTGGGCCAACTTTTACGACCTGTTCACTGCACCTGCTACCACCTGCTGCTTTGACAACATCGCTGCAGCGTGCGGCTGTTCTGCACTGCATCCAACGAGGTGCTCATTATATAGAGCCCGACACCGCTGTCAATTATTTTCGCTCTTTTTTCGACATACGCATCAACCGGTAGCCGAGCGCCAGTACCGCCAGCCAGACCGGTATCAGCCAAACCGAGATTCGCATGCCGGGTGTTCGCCACATCACGACCAGAATCGCCGCCATGAACACCAGGCAGACCGCGTTGCTGACGGGATAACCGACGCTGCGAAACGCAGTCTGCTGACCGGCGTGGTGTTTGGCAACGCGGAACTTCCAGTGCGTGATGCTGATCATCGCCCAATTGATCATCAAGGCCGAGACGACCAACGACATCAACAGGCCGAACGCTTCGCCCGGCATCAGGTAGTTCAGTACGACGCAGAGCGCGGTGGTGGCGGCAGACACCCCCACGGCGGCCAGCGGGATCCCGCGGCGTGTGGTTCGCATCAAACGCCGCGGGGCACTGCCCTGTTGCGCGAGCCCGAACAGCATGCGACTGTTCGAATACACGCAGCTGTTGTACACCGACAGCGCCGCGGTCAGCACCACAAGATTCAGTGCATTGGCGACCAACTTGTCGCCCAACGACCCAAAGATCAGCACGAACGGGCTCGCGCCGCCGACGACCCGGGTCCATGGATACAACGACAACAGCACTGCCAGCGAGCCGATGTAGAACAGCAGGATGCGATAGATCACCTGGTTCGTCGCGCGTGGGATCGTGCGCTGCGGGTCTTCGGCTTCCGCCGCCGTGATGCCGACCAGTTCGAGGCCGCCAAAAGAGAACATGATGATCGCCATCGATGCGCACAGCCCGCCGACGCCGTTCGGGAAAAAGCCACCGAAGCGCCAGAGGTTGCTGACACTTGCCTGCGGGCCGCCGTGACCGCTCAGCAATAGCCAGCCACCGAACACGATCATCGTGACGATCACCGTGACCTTGACGATCGCGAACCAGAATTCCACTTCGCCGTACACTTTGACGTGCACGAGGTTGAGCGCATTGATCAGTACAAAAAAGACCGCAGCGGACACCCATGTCGGCAGATCCGGCCACCAATAATGCATATAGAGCCCGACCGCGCTCAACTCCGCCATACTGACCAGCACGTACAAGGTCCAGTAGTTCCAACCGGACGCGAAACCGGCAAATGGACTCCAGTACTTGTCGGCGAAATAGCTGAACGAGCCGGATACCGGTTCGTCGACGATCATCTCGCCGAGTTGCCGCATGATCAGAAAGGCGACGCATCCGGCTATCGCGTAACCCAGCAACACTGCCGGCCCCGCCATCTTGATGGTCTGCGCAATGCCCAGGAACAGGCCGGTACCCACCGCGCCGCCAAGCGCGATCAACTGAATGTGGCGGTTTTTCAGGCCGCGCTTCAAATGGGCGGTGTCGCTCGCCCCTGCGTGCCCCGCGTCGGGCGCCGCGCGT
>CAWUJR010000766.1:0-1753 GCA_963922375.1 uncultured Robbsia sp. | reverse complement strand
CGAGCGCGCGCAACATCGGGCCGGCCTGACCGGGTTCGAGCGCGAACATCGGCGAGCCGTGCGAAACGAAGAGGGTGGGAAGGCGAGATGCAGGCATGGTAGGGCTCCATCGGGCACCGCGGTGATCGGCGCCATGTCAGTTGCGCGCCGGGAGTGCATCACGAGGCGTCTGCGTGCCACGCGCACCCACACGGGGCGGAGGTTGACAAGCAGTATATTGCTTTCCAATGGCGCGATAAATGTGCCGATTTGAGAAATATTGTCCCGATAAACGGATCATTCCATGATCAAAGCGTGGCGAGCTTGTCGAGCGCCGCGCGGAGGGTGTCTTCGCGTTTCGCGAAGCAGAAGCGCACCACCTGCGACTCCTGCCCGTCCCGGTAAAACGCCGACATCGGGATCGCTGCTACGCCCGCCTCGCTGATAAGCCAGCGGGCAAATTCGCCTTCGGACAGATCGCTGATCGCCGAATAATCGACACATTGGAAGAAGGTCCCTTCACATGGCAAGATCTTGAAACGCGTTTTCGCGAGTCCCTGCTGAAAGAGATCGCGTTTGCGCTGATAGAACGCCGGCAGCGTTTCATAGGTCTGCGGGTCGCGCATGTAGTGCGCGATGCCGGCCTGCATCGGCGAATTGACGGTGAACACATTGAACTGGTGCACTTTGCGGAATTCCGCCGTCAATGGCGCGGGCGCGAGCACATAGCCGACCTTCCAGCCGGTCACATGGTGGGTTTTGCCGAAACTCGACACCACGAAACTGCGCGAGCCCAATTCGGGATGGCGGGCGACGCTCACGTGCCGCTGACCATCGAAGACCATGTGCTCGTAGACTTCGTCGGAGAGGATCAGGATGTCGGTGCCGCGCACGATGTCGGCCAGGCGCGCCATGTCTTCGGCTTTCCAGATGCGCCCGGTGGGATTATGCGGGGTGTTGATCATGATCATCCGCGTTCGCGGTGAAACGGCCGCGGCGATCGCATCGAAAGGGATCGCATACGCCGGCGCGGACATCGCCACGCGTACCGGTACGCCGCCTGCCATCTCGATCGCTGGCAAATAACTGTCGTAACTGGGCTCGATGACAATGACTTCATCGCCCGGGTGCACCGTGCACAGGATGGCCGACAGCAATGCCTGCGTGGCGCCGGCGGTGACGGTGATCTCGGTGTTCGGGTGATAGGCGCGACCGTATATCGCGTGTACCTTGCTGGCGATCGCTTCGCGCAGCGCGGCAACGCCGGCCATCGGCGGATATTGATTGTGGCCGTCGCGCATCGCTTGTGCGACGGCGTCGATCAACACCGGATCGCACTCGAAATCGGGAAACCCTTGGCCCAGATTGATTGCCTGCTTTTCGGCGGCCAGTGCGGACATGACCGTGAAAATGGTCGTGCCGACAGTCGGTAAGCGCGAGGGGAACGACGGCGTACGGAGGCTTTCTGCTGCTGGGCTCATTCTGATCGACGGTACGGATAGTAGAAGGATGGAAGGCACGCGGATGCTGTCGCCGATGGTAATGGCACCAGCACTGGCACTGGCACTGGCATGATCGACGAACGCGGCGCTGCGGTGAAGTATTCTAATCCGAGCGCGCCGTCGGGAGCACCGCAGACACAAAGCCGACGGGGCGGTCGATGCGGCAATCGAAGTCGCGCGCCAAGCGTTTTGCCAATTTCAGCAACGCCTTGTCCTTGGTCACCAGCCAGCGCGCATTGCCTGCTGCCGCCAGCTCCAGGAACTTCTGGTCG
>CAWUJR010000765.1:0-1757 GCA_963922375.1 uncultured Robbsia sp. | reverse complement strand
CGATCTGCGTCGGCGGGCAGAGACGGCAACGCGCGATGCGCATGCGTTGCAGTTGGAGGTGCTGAAGCTCACGCAAGCGCATGAGCGTTTCACCGCGCGTCACACGCAGATCGGCGAAGAATTGGAAGAAATTCTCGCGCAGATCGAGGAACAGCGCGCAGCGTCCGAAGGCGCCGAAGCGGCGTTCGAAGCGCACGATATCGCCCTGGGCGAAACGCAGGCACGCTTCGAAGACCAGCAACTGGGTTTCGAGCAACTGCAGCGGGAAGTGGATGAGGCGCGTCGGGCCTTGCGCGATCTGGAGCGCGCGGCGCAGGACGCCAGTTTCGACGAACGCAACCTGGCCGCACGGATTCAGGAACTGCGACGCACGATCGATGTGTGTGGCGAACAATTGGGCCGCATCGATCTCGAGCTCGAGGACGCGCGAATCGAACTGGCTGGCATCGAGGACAAAACCGCAGATACCGGTCTGCAACAGGCGCTGGCGCTGCGCACCGAACGGGAATCTGCGTTGGCGGCGGCACGTACCGAACTCGATGCGCTGACGTTGCGGCTACGTCAGGCTGACGAGACGCGATTGATCACCGAGCGATCGTTGCAACCGTTACGCGACCGTATCACCGAATTCCAACTGAAAGAACAGGCCGCGCGTCTGAGCCGCGAACAGTATGCAGAGCAGCTCGAAGCGGTGGCGGTAGACGTCGACACCTTGCGTCTGCGGTTGACCGCCGAATTGAAGGCACCGTGGTTGCAGGGCGAGGTGACGCGGATCAACAACGCGATCCAGGCGCTGGGCGCGGTCAATATGGCGGCCTTGGACGAGTTGACGGCTGCGCGCGAGCGTAAGGGTTTCCTGGATGCGCAATCGACTGATCTGCTGAGCGCGATCACCACGTTGGAGGATGCGATCCGCCGGATCGATCAGGAAACGCGGCAATTGCTGCAAGGCACATTCGACGAAGTCAACCGTCACTTCGGCGAGTTGTTCCCGCGGCTTTTTGGCGGCGGTCAGGCGAAACTGGTGATGACCGGCGACGAAATCCTGGACGCCGGGGTGCAGGTCATCGCGCAGCCGCCGGGCAAGAAGAATACGACGATCCATCTGTTGTCGGGTGGTGAGAAGGCGTTGACGGCGACCGCATTGGTGTTCGCGATGTTCCAGTTGAATCCCGCGCCATTCTGCCTGCTCGACGAAGTGGATGCGCCACTTGACGACGCGAATACCGAACGGTTCGCGAACTTGGTTCGCGCCATGTCGGAGAAGACGCAGTTCCTGTTCATTTCGCATAATAAAATTGCGATGGAGATGGCGCAGCAGCTGATCGGTGTGACGATGCAGGAGCAGGGTGTGTCGCGGATTGTGGCGGTGGATATGGAATCCGCGTCGGGATTCGTCGACAATAAGCTCTGAGGCGGCGTGGCGGTAAAGCCGCTTCCCCTCAAGCGCAGCAAATAGGGTTTAATAAAGCCAGCCCTCGGCGAATATCGATCGAGCGGTCTGACAAGACACCAGAACGCGCCGTACCGTGGACGCGGCAGCGACGCTTCGCTTTGGATGGAGGCGTCGATTTGCGCGAACGGAGCGGCGTGCACCAGATGGAGAGTGCATGAACGAGTTGCAACTCGGATTGATTGGCGCGGGCGCCATCATCGTGATTGGCGTGGTCGTCTATAACGGTTTCCAGGGCCGTCGCGCGCGGCGACGCTTGCCGCGAACGATGCCACAGCAGGATGAAGTGGCGGGTACGCACGGC
>CAWUJR010000764.1:0-1758 GCA_963922375.1 uncultured Robbsia sp. | reverse complement strand
GGCCTGGGCGGCAGCGCCGGTTGCGGCGGACGCGACACCGGCAGCGGCCGCAGATCGTTCCTTTTTTTCGGACAAAGCCATCTTCCTGTCGGACCAGTGGGAACAAGTCCGGCATTTTACGGCAAAAAGGCTTTTAACCGTGAAACGCTGCTATGGCATTGCTTCACGAATTCTTTCGCGCCACCCGGCTGGACGTGCAAAAATCGCTTGAAACCTCGATGCACGCGGCCACTGGCCGCATCCCGCCCCATGGCCAGGAATTTGTCGGTATAATCGCCGGTTCCCCTAAATCGATTTTTCGATGGTTGGGTTGTTCACTACTTTCCACGTTTTGACGGGAGTGGGAATGTCCAATCTCAGCAACTCACCGGAGTTGAAGGCCCTGCCCTCGCAACTGCCAGTCACCGCTTACTTCGACGAAGCCTTACTGGCGCGCGAGAAAGCGGCGTTGTTTGCCTCCGGCCCGCGTTATGTCGGGCATGAATTGATGGTTCCAGAACCCGGCGACTACTTCGCGCTTCCGGGTGAAAACGAAGGCCGTGTGCTGGTACGTAACCAGGATGGCGGTATCGAATTGCTCTCGAACGTCTGCCGCCATCGGCAGGCGGTCATGCTCAATGGCCGGGGCAATGCGTCCAATATCGTCTGTCCGCTGCATCGCTGGACCTACGATCTGAAAGGCCAGTTGCTCGGCGCGCCCCATTTTCCGCAAACGCCTTGCCTGAACCTGGGCAGCACGCCGCTCGTCAATTGGAACGGTCTGTTATTCGAGGCGAATGGTCGCGACATTCACGCCGACCTGGCGGCGCTGGGCACGGCAGATCGTTTCAATTTCGACGGCTATCGCTTCGACCATGTGGAAGTGCACGAGTGCAAGTACAACTGGAAGACCTTCATCGAGGTCTATCTGGAGGACTATCACGTGGTGCCGTTCCACCCGGGTCTGGGCAGCTTTGTGTCTTGCGACGACCTCACCTGGGAGTTCGGGCGCGAATACAGCGTGCAGACCGTCGGCGTGCACAAGGGCTTGTCGAAGCCGGGCAGCCCGACCTACCGGAAGTGGCATGACGCGGTGCTGTCGTTCCACGACGGACGCGAACCGGATCACGGCGCGATCTGGATGCTGTATTACCCGAACCTGATGCTCGAATGGTATCCAGGCGTGCTGGTCGTCTCGACGCTGATTCCACGCGGGCCGCAACATACGACGAATATCGTCGAGTTCTACTACCCGGAGGAAATCGCGCTGTTCGAGCGCGAGTTCGTCGAGGCGGAACGTGCGGCGTATATGGAAACGGCAGTCGAGGATGACGAAATCGCCGAGCGCATGGACGCGGGTCGCCGTATTCTGATGGAACGTGGCGTATCGGAAGTCGGGCCGTATCAAAGCCCGATGGAAGACGGTATGCGCTGCTTTCACGAGTTCCTGCGCAGCCGCGTCACGATTTGAACCGACTCTCTTCGAGGATGTGCCGATGCGCCAGGTCTACACCACACTGATCGACTGCCCGTCTCTCGCCACGCGCATCGTCGACGATGCCGCGTCGCTTTGCATCATCGATTGCCGCGCCGACCTCAGCGACCCGAGCGCCGGCGCGCGGGCGTTTGCCGAACGCCATCTGCCCGGCGCTCGTTACCTCGACCTCGAACAAGACTTATCCGGACCGAAAACCGGTAGCAACGGCCGCCATCCGCTGCCGGAGCGCGAGACGTTGGCGGCGAAGCTCGCCCGCATGGGCGTGAATGCCACCACGCAGG
>CAWUJR010000763.1:0-1765 GCA_963922375.1 uncultured Robbsia sp. | reverse complement strand
ACGCCGCCACCCAACGCCGCACCTGCCACGCCGCCTGCTGCCGCACCCAGACCCGTATCACGTTGACGCGTCGTCATTCCTTCGCAGCCCGCCAGATTTGCAACGACGACGATCATTAGGGCCAACGCGCCCAGGGATTTAGTCGATTTCATGATGCACTCCTTTACCTCTTTTTGTATGCCCAGCCGGTCCGGGCCTCTTGTATTCAGGCTAAAAGCAATTTGTGGGCCAATGGCGGCGGGCCCGTGATCCGCATAAACGGAAGGCCGAATAGGAACAATTTCCCGATCCGGCCTCTTTTTTACCGTATGGCTTACCCCATCGACCGATGCGGTACGATTTTTCGCCGATCCAACCAGACCGCTGGCATCGCCCGGACCCTGCGCGGTGGCTTCGGCGTGCGGGGGCTTACTGTGCCTTGTAGAGTTGCGCGCCGCTCTTCACGAATTCGACCGATTTCACTTCCATGCCCTTGGTCAGTGCGTCCTTATCGGTCAGACCATGCTCTGCCGCGTAGGCGCGCACGTCTTGCGTAATTTTCATCGAGCAGAAATGGGGGCCGCACATCGAGCAGAAGTGCGCCACTTTCGCCGAGTCTTTCGGCAGCGTCTCGTCGTGGAACTCCCGCGCCTTGTCCGGATCCAGCCCAAGATTGAATTGGTCGTCCCAACGAAACTCGAAGCGGGCCTTCGACAGTGCATTGTCCCGTATCTGCGCGCCCGGATGTCCCTTTGCCAGGTCCGCTGCGTGCGCGGCCAGTTTGTACGTGATGATGCCTTCCTTCACGTCGTCCTTATCGGGCAGCCCAAGGTGTTCTTTCGGGGTCACATAACAGAGCATCGCCGTGCCGAACCAACCGATCATCGCCGCGCCGATACCGGAGGTGATGTGGTCATACCCCGGCGCGATATCCGTTGTCAGCGGCCCCAGCGTATAGAACGGTGCTTCACTGCATGCGTCCAGCTGCAGATCCATATTCTCCTTGATCAAGTGCATCGGCACATGACCCGGGCCTTCGATGATGGTTTGCACATCATGCTTCCATGCGATCTGCGTCAACTCCCCGAGCGTACGCAGCTCCGAGAGCTGGGCCTCGTCGTTGGCATCGTAGATCGACCCCGGACGCAAGCCGTCGCCCAGCGAAAAGCTGACGTCGTACGCCTTCATGATTTCGCAGATGTCTTCGAAGTGTTCATACAGAAAGCTCTCCCGATGATGCGCGAGACACCATTTCGCCATGATCGAACCGCCACGTGAGACGATGCCGGTCATCCGCGAGGCGGTCATCGGCACATAGCGCAGCAAGACACCCGCATGGATCGTGAAGTAGTCGACACCTTGTTCGGCCTGTTCGATCAACGTATCGCGGAAGATTTCCCAGCTGAGATCCTCGGCCTTGCCATTGACCTTCTCAAGCGCTTGGTAAATCGGCACGGTGCCGATCGGAACCGGGCTGTTGCGGATGATCCATTCGCGCGTTTCGTGGATATGCTTGCCGGTAGACAAATCCATGACCGTGTCGGCACCCCAGCGGGTTGCCCAGGTCATCTTGTCGACTTCTTCGCCAATCGACGACGTGACCGCCGAATTGCCGATATTCGCATTCACCTTCACCAGAAAATTGCGGCCAATGATCATCGGCTCGCACTCGGGGTGATTGATGTTGTTCGGCAGCACCGCGCGGCCACGTGCGATCTCGTCCCGCACGAATGCTGGCGTAATCTCGCGCGGACCGGCGTGGGCCGATGCGCTTGCGCCGAAGGCC
>CAWUJR010000762.1:0-1778 GCA_963922375.1 uncultured Robbsia sp. | reverse complement strand
GGGCGGCCGGTCTGGGTCATGGGCACGAGCCAGGGATCGATTGCCGCGATGAACGCCGCCGCGCATGCGGATGCGGGCGCGTTGGCAGGGCTGGTGTTGACCGAGTCTGTTTCCGTGCTGGGCGGTTCGCACGAGACGGTCTTCTCCGCCCATCCTGCCGCCGTCACGATTCCGGCATTGGTGGTGGCGAATCGTGCCGATCGCTGCAAAGTGGCACCGCCCGATATGGGCGACGCGATCGTACGATCGATGACTGGCACGCGCGCGAGGTTGCAGATGGTCGATGGCGGCATCGCGCAGTCGCGCGACGAATGCGCGTCGCTGACCCCGCATGGCTATGACGGTATCGAATCGTCTGTCGTCGATGACATCGCGAACTGGATGGCACACGCGCATTGAGCAACCGATGCTTCGGATCCGTTTCCTCAACTTCGCAACGTGCGTGGCCCCGTTATTTCCGATCGGTACCCTGTGAATGGGACATTTTTTCAACCACCAGGGGAATCACAGTGAGCGCGATCGGGAAAGCGATTGAAGGGCTGGGCCAGGATATCGGCAATGCGGTGGAAGGGGTGGCAAAGGGCATCGGCGATGTCGTCAAGGGGGGCTTGAACCTCGCCGAGGGGGCATTGACGCTGAATCCAAAGGAGATGGCCGGGGGGCCGTCCGACGCGGCCGGGGGCGCGGGCGGGGGCGCAACGAGCGCGATCGCTCTGACGCCCGAAGGGCTCGAAGCCAGCGCGGCCAATAACCTGATGGACGGGGCGGTCAGCACGCTGTCCAGCAACGCATAACGCAAAGGGGACAGCCCATGGAAGCGCGCCCGAGTGCCGACGCCGGTTCGATGAGCCGGGCCGTCGTCGACAGCATTCGAGGCAATCGCCTCGATGAAGCGGAGCGGTTGCTGCAGCAGCTCAATGACGCTTATCCGGATACGCGTCGTCTGCTGGTCTTTCCGGTGATGATTGCCATTCAGCGCGGGCGTCTCACGGAGGCCTGGCAACTCGTGAACGGTTTGCCCGAAGGCGAGAGCCCCGAGCTGAAAGCACTGTGTCTGCGACGTTTGAACGATCCGAGCTGGTACGGCTACGCGCAAGCCAATGAAGATCATTCGGATCCCTATGTACGCAAGGCAATGCGTAATCTACTGGGGCGTTCCGAGTCGGCGGATATTCACGCGTTGATGCGGTGAAAGCGCTACAAATCGTCCCTCAAGCCGATCTGCACGTGTATTACGAAGCAGATGCGCAACGCTATCGGGCGCTCGCCCGGCACGATGCGTTGCAGGTCGTGACCCAGCAGGCATTCGTCGCCTACTACCGTGACTGCGCGTCGATCGGTTTTGAATATGACGGTGAGCCGATCGGTGGCGTGTTGTTTGACGGGCAGCAGGCGCACATCGCCGTGCTGCCCGCTTTTCGTGGTCGATGGGCCTGGTTGCTGCGCCCGGCATTGACCTGGCTGTTCGGTCTGAAAGCTGAGATCGACGTCGACGTCGAAGCGGATAATGCCATTTGCATCGAATTCATGCGCCGTAACGGTTGGCCGGTCGTGCAACGGCACGGGCATTGGATTCGTTACAGGATGACGCCGAAAGCACGCGCACCTGCGACGCTCAATCCCGCCGTGGCAGAGCCAGCACGAATAGACAGTCGTCGGTGATTTCGCTATGTCTCGTCCAATCCCGCCCATCGGAATGCCGACTCGCGATAAGTCCAGATTACGGAGCGATTCACGTACCGTTGCTATTCCATCTCAGTCGACACATTCGCTCAGGT
>CAWUJR010000761.1:0-1789 GCA_963922375.1 uncultured Robbsia sp. | reverse complement strand
CGGCGTGGGCGGCCAGGTCCGCACTTGTGCCCCCGCCCGCGCGTGTGTTCACATCGGTATCCGCGGGCGCATTCGGGATCGACCCGATCGGCAGATCCACAGTAGCGGCGTCGGGCGCCGACGGCGCGTCGAGGCGATGCATCTCTTGCTCCTCCGCATCCAGTCCAAGTAAGGTCATCACGGTGTGCGTCAGGCTGCTGATCGACGGGCGGCCGGTTTCGACGATGAAATGCGCGGTCTCGCGGTAAATCGGATCGCGCACCGCGTACAACGCCTCCAGTCGACCGCGTGGATCGTCGGTTTGCAGCAGAGGACGATTCTTGTCGCGGCGTGTACGCAGCCAGAGATCGTGCGGATGCGCACACAGATAGACGACATGGCCCCGTGCCATCAGCCAGGCCCGATTCTCGGGCCGCAGGATCGCGCCCCCACCGGTGGCCAGAACGATACCGTCGCGTTGCGTCAGATCGTCGATCACTTCGGATTCGCGATCGCGAAAACCCGCTTCGCCCTCGTGTTCGAAGATGATCGGCACGCGCACACCGGTTCTCGCCTCGATCTCGTGATCCGAGTCGAAGAAAGCCCGACCGAGCCGCCGGGCGAGCGCACGACCCACCGTCGTCTTGCCTGCCCCCATCAGCCCGATCAGAAATACATTACCAGTGCGCTTTAGCTGTCCCATCCGTTTCATCTGACCCAAAATCGTCGCGCAGCGGCCACGCCGCCTGCGTCGAACGCTCCAACCCCGAGGTGTCACGAGGCTGTCAAGGCCGTCAAAGCGGTCAAAGTCGTCCCGGTCGCGTCGTCTGGCGCAGCTTACGGGGAAAACGCCCGCTTTGTCGAGTGCTTCGCCGCAAAACGGCCAAACCTACCGGTCGCCCCCGGTCATCAGTGCGCCGTGCCGTCGGCAAGTGGCACGCCGGCGTCCACGACAGTTGGCGTAATAAAGACGATCAGCTCGGTTTTACGCTCGGTGAGCGCAGTGCGCCGAAACAACGCACCGATCCAGGGCAGCCGATGCAATCCCGGCACGCCGATCACGTCGCGGCGCTCTGAGTGCGCGAAAATACCGCCGATCGCGACCGTCCCGCCATTATCGACCTCCACCTGTGTTTTGACCTGTTTAGTGTCGATGGCCGGTCCGGCAGTGGTCTCCATGCCCACGGTGTCCTTCGAGACATCGACATCCAGCGACACCCGATGGTCCGGCGTGATGTGCGGCGTGACTTCCAGCCGCAGGCCAGCGCGTCGGAACTGCAGCCCCGAGACACCGCTGCGCACCTTCGCCTGGTAAGGCAATTCTGTACCCTGTTCGATAATCGCCTTGCCGCGATCCGTCGTGACGACACGCGGGCTCGATAACACCTTCCCCCGCCCTTCGGCTTCGAGCGCGCTCAGCTCGAGCGTAATCAAGCGGTCTGCTCCCACCTGGAACAAGCTCAGCGCGGCCGACGCGGCGCCGATGCCATTCAAGGGTCCGGCGGGCAAATCGAAAAACGTGCCATTGGGTGCCGCGATGCGGTCCGTCGGCGTCCCGCCTGCCATCCCGAGGCGAAATCCCAGATTACGGGAGAATCCTTCGTCGGCTTCGACAATGCGCGCCTCGATCATCACTTGCCGCGCCGGACGGTCGAAAGAGCGGATCATCTGTTCGATCTGATCGAGCCGGGCCGGCACGTCGGTGACGAACAGACGATTACTGCGGATGTCGGCACTTGCCGCACCCCGTTTCGACAACAAGCGCTGCGTGCCGCTGCCGCTCAGCAGACGATGCATATCATCGGCGCGC
>CAWUJR010000760.1:0-1797 GCA_963922375.1 uncultured Robbsia sp. | reverse complement strand
ATCGCCGCCGCCGTCGTCGCCGTTGTCGAGGCCGGCGAGGGTGGGGCGGGTGTGGCTTCCCCGCGCTTATACGCCCAGCAGTTCGACTTCGAACACCAGCGTCGCGTTCGGCGGAATCACGCCACCGGCGCCACGTGCGCCATAACCCAGTTGCGCCGGAATCGTCAGCTTGCGTACGCCGCCGATTTTCATGCCTTGCACGCCTTCATCCCAACCGCGGATGACCATGCCGGCGCCCAGCGAAAATTGGAACGGCTGGTTGCGGTCTTTGCTCGAATCGAACTTCTGACCGTCGGTCAGCCAGCCGGTATAGTGAACCGTAACGTGGTCGCCGGCTTTCGCTTCAGCGCCTTCGCCCACGGTAAGCTCTTCGTATTGAAGGCCGGATTCGGTGGTCACGGACATGATTTTCTCCTATGTCTTTTGGCAAAGCGACATCTTAACCGATGCGGCCCGATCGGCCCTTCGACCCTTCGACGTTAACGCGCCGGCCCGCATATAATGATTTGAACTATCGCTACTGGAGAAGTATCTTGCCGACGAATCCGTCTTCACCCGGCGCCGCTAGCGCCGTTGCGCCGTCCTCTCAGGCGCTGTCCGACGACAATGCACCGAATCGTGCGGTCGGCGGGGAGGCGTTCGCATCGGAACACTCGGCACGCGTCGCTGCCGAGGCAGCGGTCTTTATCCGTGATCGTGTGCTGTCGATTGTGTCGCACGATCTGCGAGGGCCGCTGAACGCGATCCATAGCTGGGCGCATGTGCTCGAACGAAAACTCAATAGCGACGACCCCGGTATTGCCCGTGCCATCGCCGGCATCCGCACCGGCGTGGAACAGCAGGTGAAATTGATCGAAGACGTGATCGACAAGACCCGGGCCTCCACACGCAACCTCGCGCTGACGCTCGCCCACGTGAACCTGGGACCGGTCGTCAGTGCCGAAATCGACAATATCCGTTCGGGTTTGGCGCGCCAGCAATCGGTGACCGTCAATAGTCACATCGATCTGAGCGGTATCGATGCGACGATCGACGCGGAGCGTTTCGGTCAGGCCGTGTGGACCATGCTGGCCTACGCGATCGAAACGGCAGAGCCGGGCGGCGCGATCGATGTCGACGGCCATGCCGACAGCGGTCGGATCGAGGTGTCGGTCGCCTTTACCGCGGCACCCGCGAGCGACCCGAATGCATCGTTGGCGCCGACGACGAAGATGTTTGGCAATTCCCCGGCCAGCCTCGATAACGGCGCATTGCCGTTGGCCCTCCCGACACGCGTCGCGGCGGCCCATGGGGGCGATCTGTCGAATGAGATTCTGGCCGATGGGCGCCGGCGAATAGCGATCCGGCAACCGGCGCACGCGAGTCATTAAGTTGAGGTAGCGGCTTATCTCACCACGCCGACCTGTCCGGTCGGCGTTGTCGTTTTGGGCTGCCGTTCCCCAAGGGGTGCCTTGTCCGTTCGCGACGCGCTTGCTAGATGGGCGGCTTACACGGCCATAGATCCTGGCCGCCGCCCCTTATCCCGATTGCGATATCGCAATCCAAACAAGCGGCGGCCGGACGCGATCATTCCGGTTTCACCGTGGATAGCAATGCGACAGGCAGCGTTCCGAGCCACTGGGCCACTGGGACGCGGATACCGCGATCTGACTGAGTCGCATCATCGCCGCGCGGTATTGTGTACTGTTCTTCGCCAAATTGATCGAACAGCACCCGTTGCGACAGCGCGGCGGGTAACAGCAGCGCGGTGTCGCCCCACCGGGCGGGGGGCACAAGCGGCAAGACGATGTTGTCGCT
>CAWUJR010000759.1:0-1807 GCA_963922375.1 uncultured Robbsia sp. | reverse complement strand
GCTGCTGCGTTCGGCGGTGCCGTGGCGGATGTTCCGTGGGCTGCGGTGGCCGGTGCTGCGGGTATCGCCGCTTTTATGGCCGCGCCTGTCACGCTGGGCGGTGACGATAGTCCGATGTGGCAGTACAACCCTGACGGTACTGTTTCGCTTCCGGGTTCGGGTCAGGAGGTCGGCGGCACTGGCACTGATGGTAGTTTGAAGACTGGCGATTTCGCGCCGTTGGCCGATGGTTCGCGGTTTTACTTTCCTAGTTCGCTTTCTGACTGTTCAAACGGTTGCGGCGGTGACGTTTACGCTGCTGCGCAAGCGTATGCGCAATATCGTGAGTCGAAAAGTTCGACCTTGATATTCACGATCCAGTCATGTGGTACCACTTCATGTTCTGGCACGGAGAATGGCACGTCTGTCTCTGTCGCAATTGGCAGCGCGACTAACTACACCGGTCCTGCTTGCTCGTCCGGTATGAACACTGGCGGAACATGTACGGCTTGGATCGATCCTAACGGCGCGTCTACCCCTGCGTCGCCGGATACCCCTGCGTCCGCTGTCGCTGCTATTCCGCCGTCCGTTTTGCCCGAACCGCTCGATCCGACGATGGCTGCCGATACGGCTGACGCGCTGTGGGCGGATGCGGCTGCGGGTGCGGGTGCGGGGTATCAGGGGCTTCCTTATCCTGTCGGTAGTCCGATAACTACGGCGCAGGCCGGTGCTGTTGAGGCTGGTGATTCTGCGTCGTGGCCGACTGTTGGCGATTTCGCAGGCGGCGCTGGAACTACTTCGGCTGGTGGTACCACGACGACGCCGTTCGACACGTCGGTTCCGGCGTCGTCGTCTTCGGGCGCTAGTTCCGTTCCCGTTGCGACAAATCCGGGGGTCGGTGATGAGGTGAATCTCGGTAGTGATCCGGGTATTGGCTCGCCATCGTTAGAGCAGACACCCACCGCGCAAATGATTCTTGCGCCGATACTCGGCATGCTTCCGGACCTTAAGACTTACGGCGTCCCGGCTCATACGGCTCAATGCCCTGAACCGTCTTTCACGCTCTGGAATGAGTCTTTTACATTTGATGCTCAGTGCACGTTGATCGAGCAGAATCGCGCTGCGATTTATGGGGCGTTTGTGTTGATGTGGTCGTTAGTTGCTCTGTTCGTAGTTCTAACCGCGTAGAGGTGAATTCATGTTCGACGTTTGGTCCGCACTCGAATTTTTGAGCGTTTGTGCGCTGGAGGCTGGGTTGTTCTATTCATTGATCGCGCAGAGTATCGTCCCGGTCTATGTTTCCTTTGCTTTGCTTGGCTCTTTAGTCGCGTTGATTTCAGTTCTAATCGTATTATAGGAGCGGCTTTATGTTCGGAATTGTTCTGAGTGCGTTGAATACGGTTTTGGGTTTCGTGATGAGGTCGGTCATTGCGAAGTTCTTCGCCTACTTCGTGATGTGGTTCATTACCACGGAATTCGTGGCTGTCCTTCAAAGCTCTGGAATATTGCCGACTGCCGCATCGCTGAGCGGTGCGTTTTCGGGTATCGGCGCGGACCTGTGGTACTTCCTCGATCTGTTCGCGTTTTCGTACGGTGCCCCGCTGGTGATTTCGGCGTACGCAACGCGCTTCATTATTCGTCGCATTCCAGTGATCGGGTAAGCCATGTCGATTACCGTTTACTGCGGGGTGATGGGCTCCGGCAAATCCTATGAAGTGGTGTCCGGCCCCTTGCTTGAGGCGATGTCTAGCGGGCGTCGGGTCGTCACGAATATCGACGGCGTTGACGAGGAGGCCATCCGCGATTATCTGCACGGTAAGCGGGGCGT
>CAWUJR010000758.1:0-1817 GCA_963922375.1 uncultured Robbsia sp. | reverse complement strand
GCGCGGGACCCAAACCGAAGCGCTCGGCGATGTGCCGGCGATACCCCGGCTCCCGGCGCGAACGCCAGAGCAATCGGATGACGGCCGCAGGGGCAATCAGCCACCACAGCGCACGGTAGATGATGCGAAGCAGCGGGACAAACCAGGGAGTGGGCAAAGACTTATCCGATACGTCAAAGGGTCGATTGGGGACGGCTGCGCAGGATCAATCGATCAGATTCCGACGCGTCTGCTGCTCGAGCACGCCCAGCGGCGCACATGGCGGTTCGACCATCGCATGGGCCGGCAGGAAAAACGTCTGCTCCAGCATGAACTGCCCGGACATCACCGCATGCGAGGTCTGATCCGAAAAGCATACCCAGACGCTGCCCGGCGGGAACGGCATCGTCTGTTGGAAGCACGTTTTCTGATAATCCAGATCGGCCTTCATCGCGTCGTGCAGGCCCAGCATCAGATGGTCGTAGGGCGTACGACGCGACTTCGTGATGCCCAGGGTCTTCAATAACCAGGCGCTGCCCGGCTTTTGTGCGGGGATACGCGGCACGAAACGGCTCGCGACATCCTCGAATGGTTCGCCGACGCGCCAGACGCGCGGTTCGCCATGCGGATTGATATTCGCGAACACCCGCAGAATGCGCTCGCCCCGGTTCGGACGCGACGGGAACGCATCGATATGGAGTCGGCTGTCGTCCGCGCGCCAGGACGTCTTGCGGGTCTCCACACGATGCAAACGCAAGCTCGTGGGGGCGGCGCGCAGGCGACCACGATATTCGGGCAGTAGACCATCGATCAGGCTGGCCGCTCGCGTTTGATAGCGTGCAACCAGTGCCCGCACCTGCACCTCGACATCGACGCTGGCCTGTACGCCGACCAATTTGCCGTCGGGCGCGAGGCTGATGTTCTTGCGCTTTGGATCGGCAATGGCCGGATCCAGCAACGCGGCCTCCCCCTCTTCGAGCGGAAAGCCCAGATGCGGGAAATACAAGACGCGGCCGCGCTCAAGCCCTGCCACCAGCGAATCGCGGGGAACCGAAAGCTGCTGGCCCTGCCAGTCGCCTTCGACTTCGATGATTTGAGATGTGCTCATGAAAAGACTACCGGGTCGGGGTAGTGAAGCCGGATCAAGGGCGAGGATAGCCCATTCCAGCGCCGCGCGACATGATGACCATCAAATCGCCGATGCCGAGCGCGTCCGTTGACCGCTTCAGCCATGTACTTCCGAGGACGTTACCGGCGGCGTTACTGGCAAGCGCCGTCAGAGCAAACCGAATGCGGCCAGGGCCTGTCTCACATCGGTGAGATGGGGCGGTCGATTCGCCGCGCCGATCTCGACGACGTTCGGCGACCAGAAGCCGCCGGTGCGCCAGGCGGTCGAGAAATTGTATAGCTCGACCGTCGGCTTTTTCAATGCCGCGGCAATATGCACGAGGCCGGTATCCACGCCGACCGTCGCTGCCGCGCCGTCGAGCAAGCCGAGGACCGCGGGCAGCGACTACTTAGGTGGCACCAGCGCCGCATCCCCGAACACCTTGGCGATGCGCTGGCTGCACAGATGTTCTTCCTCATTGCCCCAAGGCAGCACCAACGACGCGCCGCGACGCACCAGCGCCTCGCCGAGGGCCATCCACTCGGTCTCCGGCCATTGCTTATCGGCACGTGAACTCGCGTGGACGAACACCACGTACGGCACCGGCAGATTCATCCCCAATTGCGCAAGCGCCAATGCGCTGGCGCGGGTATCCAGACCGAAGTCGATGCGCGACGGGTCCTCGTCGGGCACCGGCATGCCGAGGGCGGCGGCGACCAGTTCGCGCGAG
>CAWUJR010000757.1:0-1817 GCA_963922375.1 uncultured Robbsia sp. | reverse complement strand
CCTGACATATGCGTCCAGCTTCATGTATCTCGCGGTCGCTGACCACTTGCGCCCCCCCAGCTATGCGTACGGTGCCTACGGCACGTGGGCCGTGAAGCCTGCATAAGGAATATTGAAAATGTCAGAACAATTGTCAGCCGACGTCGTCGTCATCGGCTCAGGTGTGATCGGCTCGCTCGCCGCACAGAAAATGGCGAAGGCCGGTGCATCGGTCATCATCCTGGAATCCGGTCCGCGGATCGATCGCGCGCATATCGTCGCGAATTTCCGCAATTCGCCGCGGAAGAACGACTTCATGTCGCCTTATCCCTTTTCTCCGTTTGCACCGCACCCGGTCTACAAGCCAGAGAAAAATAATTACATCGTGCAGAAAGGGCCCTATCCGTACGAACCGGAATATATCCGGATCGTCGGTGGCACAACATGGCACTGGGCCGCGCAGGCGTGGCGCGTGTTGCCGAACGACATGCGGATCAAATCGCTGTACGGCATCGGTCGCGATTGGCCCATCTCGTACGACGAACTCGAGCCTTTTTACTACGAAGCGGAAGTCAAGATGGGCGTGTCGGGGCCGTTGAACAACGGCTCGCCACGGAACAAGCCGTTCCCGATGCAACCGGTGACCGAATCGTGGCTCGAACAGCGCTTTCGCGAGCGTCTGGCACCGGTCGGCATCGAAGTCACCACCAACACGACCGCCCGCAACAGCCGCAGCTATGACGGCCGTCCAGCGTGCTGCGGCAACAACAACTGCATGCCGATCTGCCCGATCGACGCGCAGTATCACGGCGGTCTGGCGGCGGATGCAGCGGAAGCCGCCGGCGCCCGTCTGATTGCAGAAGCGGTGGTGTATCGCATCGAACACGATGCGAGCGGCAAGATCGTCGCTGTGCATTACTACGATCCGAACAAAGGTTCGCATCGGGTGACCGGCAAGACGTTTATCCTGGCGGCCAATGGCATTGAAAGTCCGAAGTTGCTGTTGCTGTCGGCCAGCGACAAGTTCAAGAACGGTCTCTCGAACAGCTCCGGCACGGTGGGTCAGAATCTGATGGATCACCCGAGCAACTCGCTGACCTTCTACGCGGAAGAACCATTGTGGCCAGGTCGCGGTCCGATGAGCCCCTCTTCGATCCAACATATGCGCGACGGCGCGTTCCGCTCCGAGCACGCGGCATTTCGCGTCGACATCAGCAATTCGTCACAGGTGCTGTCGGCAACGACGGCGTTGATCAACGAAGGGGTGTACGGCCCGGAGTTCGACGAGCAGTTACGTTATCGTGCGGCCCATCAGGTCAGCTTGAAGAACGTGCTGGAGATTCTGCCGGATACCCGCAATCGCATCTACCTCAGCGACCAAAAAGATGCGATGGGCATTCCGCGACCCGCGGTCGAATACCGGATGAGCGATTACATCCAGAAAGGGATGGAAGCGTCGAAGGAGTATTACATCAAGATCGCAGAAGCGATGGGTGGCACGAATCTTCGTCACAGCCCGGATGGCGTGTACAGCAATAATCAGCACATCACCGGCACGCTGTCGATGGGCAACGATCCAAGCGATTCGGTTTGCGACAAATGGGGCCGTTCGCACGACCACGAGAATCTCTTCATGGCCAGCACCGGGGTCATGCCCACTGCCGCCACGGTCAACTCCACGCTCACCGGGACCGCACTCGCATTGCGAACCGTCGATCACATCCTGCAGTCGGCCTAATGCCGCCCAACGCGACGAATTGCTCACTATGAACGTACATACGCTTTTTTGCGCCGGCATGGCACGGTGGCTGCCTGCGGCGACGCACGGCACGGCGGCG
>CAWUJR010000756.1:0-1825 GCA_963922375.1 uncultured Robbsia sp. | reverse complement strand
GGTACAATCAGGCCTGGGAGTTGACGCGGCGACTCGCCGCCCACACCGGGATTCCGGCAGACGCGGCCCTGTTGCGGCGTGCGCACACGGCTGCGCAGTCAGGCCTTGATCTGACGTCACGGCGACGGAATATGCGCGAGGCGATTTCGATCGCGCGTTCGGATCGGCGCAGTCCCGATCACGCAAGTATGTCGGTCGTGCGCGGCCGTCATATCGGTGTTGTCGATGACGTGATGACCACCGGCGCGACATTCGATGCGGTGGCGCGGACGCTGAAGGCAGCGGGCGCGCGCCGCGTCACCAATTTGGTGGCATTTCGTACTGCCTGAGTGGTCAGTGCCGCCCCTGCCAATTTCCTTATTATTGACTTTTCTTGACGTTCGATCGATTTCCTACCGCCCGCATCCATGTTTAATGTTGTCCTTGTCGAACCCGAAATCCCGCCGAATACCGGCAACATCATCCGGCTATGCGCGAATACGGGTGCCGCGCTGCATCTGATCGAACCGCTTGGTTTTCCGCTGGACGACGCGCGTATGCGGCGCGCAGGACTCGATTACCATGAGTACGCGCAGATGAAGGTTCACCGCGACTGGTCGACTTTCCTGGAAGTGGAAAAACCGGACCCTGCCCGTCTGTTTGCCTTCACCACGCACGCGGCCACGCCATTCGCGAGACAGACGTTCGCCCCGGGAGATTGGTTCGTGTTTGGACCGGAGACGAGAGGATTGTCGGCCGATTTTTTGACTGCGTTTGATTCGGCGCAACGTTTGCGCCTGCCGATGCGGCCCGGCAATCGCAGCTTGAATCTGTCGAATGCCGTCGCCGTGACCGTCTTCGAAGCGTGGCGGCAAGCGGATTACGCCGGCGGAAGTTGACTCCGCGTGAGCGCAAAATGCGAGGATGCCGCAGTAACAGAATGCTCGGGGGTAACGCGTACGTCATCCCGAAGGCCCGTCGTCAGCCGCTCAGATAGCCGCGCTTGATGCACCGCCGATAACATCGATTTCCGGTTTCGCGTCGCGTTGCAGCAATGACTGTACTGCATGCTGCGGCGACTCCGCATCGAATAGCACCCGACAGACCGCTCGGGTAATCGGCATATCGACGCCTTTCGATTCAGCCAACGCATTCACCGCGCGCGCGCATCGAACGCCCTCGGCCACATGCCCGAGCGCGCCTAACACCGCCTCCAGCGACTGCCCGGAAGCCAGACGCATGCCGACGGTCCGATTGCGCGACAAGTCGCCGGTGGCGGTCAATATCAGGTCACCCACGCCGGACAAGCCCGTAAAGGTATCGGCGCGAGCACCCAGCGCCAGGCCCAGTCGCGTCATTTCGGCAAGGCCCCGCGTGACGAGCGCCGCGCGTGCATTCATGCCAAGCCCCATGCCGTCCGCAATCCCGGTGGCAATGGCCAGCACGTTCTTGACCGCGCCACCTACCTCGACGCCGACCACATCGTCACTGGTGTAGATGCGCATCGCATGATGGTGAAACGCTTGCTGCACCCGCTCCCGGCAGACGGCAGCATCGCTGGCCGCGGTGAGCGCCACCGGCAAGCCCTGCGCGACTTCTTTCGCAAAACTAGGACCGGTCAGCGCCCCGAATGTCGGTGGCACAACGCCCGACGGCGATGCCGCGCGCACGGGGAACAGTACTGCGGACAGTACCTCAGCCACCACCTGATGCGGCAGTAACTGGCTATTCGCTTCGAAGCCTTTACAGAGCCAGACCAGATGGCGCGGCAGCCAGTTTGCCGCCGCCAAGTGGCGCAACATGCCACGTAGGCCCGCGACCGGGGTCGCAAGCACCAGCAAATCGG
>CAWUJR010000755.1:0-1826 GCA_963922375.1 uncultured Robbsia sp. | reverse complement strand
CCTTCGAACGTTTTTTGAATACCGTCTGCGTTTTGCGAGAAACGCATCAGTTCCGGGCAGACGCCCAAGACCTGATCGCGGAAGCAATGACCATTGCCAAGCAAGAGCATCGTTTCCTTCTTGAGGTCGTCGGCCACGATCGACTGCCGATTTTCCCATTCGTGACCGCGTGGGACGGCAACCACGAACGGCTCGTCGTACAGCGGGCGGACCATCAGACCGGTTTCCGGGAACGGCAGCGCCATGATGGCCACGTCCAACTCGCCCTGCTTCAACAACTCGAGCAGCTTCAGCGTGTAATTTTCCTGCAGCATCAATGGCATCTGCGGCACGAGGTCGATCATGTTCTTGACCAGCGCCGGCAGCAGATAAGGTCCGATCGTGTAGATCACGCCCAAGCGCAGCGGCCCGAGCAAGGGATCTTTGCCCTGCTTCGCGATCTCCTTGATCGCCAGCGTCTGCTCGAGCACGCGCTGCGCCTGCGCGACAATTTGCCCTCCCACCGACGTGACGCTTACTTCACTCGTGCCGCGCTCGAAGATCTGGACGGTCAGTTCGTCTTCCAGCTTCTTGATCGCGACCGACAGCGTGGGTTGACTGACGAAGCAGGCCTCCGCAGCACGGCCAAAATGCCGCTCTCGCGCTACAGCGACAATGTATTTCAGTTCGGTAAGGGTCATAGCAATCGGGTTAGAGAAACTGATAGATTTTTCCTTTCAGCCTCTTTTATACACGCGTTGCCGCCATCCGCCAATAGTGAGACAAAAGGTCAGGCCTTCAGGTAGTGCGACCGGCTGCCCAGCCAACGGTCCAGGTGGGCATCGGCCAGATCCGGATAGTCGGTCAGTAGCCGGCCGGCGAGCGCGTGCGCCGGTTCGACCAGCCAACGGTCCACCTCCAGATCCGCAAAACGTAGCATCGCCGCGCCCGACTGCCTGGCGCCCAGGAACTCGCCCGGGCCGCGAATTTCAAGATCGCGGCGCGCAATCTCGAATCCGTCAGTGGTCTCCCGCATCGTTTTCAGTCGCTCCCGAGCGGTCAACGACAACGGCTGCGCGAACAGCAGCACACAGGCCGATGCCTCACTGCCGCGCCCGACGCGACCCCGCAATTGGTGAAGCTGCGCGAGTCCGAAGCGTTCCGCATGTTCGATCACCATCAGCGAGGCATTTGGTACATCGACGCCCACTTCGATGACCGTGGTCGCTACCAGCAAATGGGTGTCGCCAGCGGCGAATGCGTCCATCACGGTCTGCTTGTCGGTCGCCGATAGCCGACCGTGAATCAATCCGACCTGTAACTCCGGCAGCGCCTCGGCCAGCAACAGATGGGTGTCGACGGCGGTCTGCAACTGCAACGCCTCGCTTTCTTCGATCAACGGGCAGACCCAGTAGATCTGCTGACCGCGCAGCGCCGCTTGCCGGACCCGATCAATCACTTCGTCGCGGCGCCCGTCGGAGACGACTTTCGTGACGATCGGCGTGCGGCCCGGCGGCAGTTCGTCGATCGTCGACACGTCCAGGTCCGCGTAATAGGTCATCGCCAGCGTGCGCGGGATCGGTGTCGCGCTCATCATCAATTGATGTGGCTGCAACAGGCCGCGGCCATCGGCACCCCGGGCTTTTTGCCGAAGCGCGAGCCGTTGGCCCACGCCGAAACGATGCTGTTCGTCGACGATGATCAGTCCGAGTCGGGCAAAATCGACCGTGTCCTGGATGATCGCATGGGTGCCAACCGTCAAATGCGCGGTGCCGGATGCGGCGGCTTCGACTGCCGCGCGTTTGACTTTCGCGCCCAGACTGCCCGCGAGCCAGCCCACATTGACG
>CAWUJR010000754.1:0-1829 GCA_963922375.1 uncultured Robbsia sp. | reverse complement strand
CGCCACCGCCACCGCCGCCACCTTCACGCTGATAACCACCGCCACCACCACCGCCTTAACGCTGCTGATAGCCGCCGCCCTCGCCACCGCCCATGCCGCCGGCGCTACGTCCGCCGAGCATCTGCATTTGTTCGCCGACGATTTCGGTCGAGTATTTTTCGACGCCGGATTGGTCGGTCCACTTACGCGTGCGGATACGGCCCTCGACGTACACCGACGAGCCCTTCTTCAGGTATTCGTTCGCCACTTCGGCCAGACGGCCAAAGAACGATACGCGGTGCCATTCGGTCGATTCCTTCATTTCGCCGCTGGCTTTGTCTTTGTAGCGATCCGTGGTCGCCAGACGCAGGTTGGCGACCGCATCCCCGCTCGGGAGATACCGCACTTCGGGATCGGCGCCGAGATTGCCGACGAGAATCACTTTATTGACCGATGCCATGGTTTCTCCTTGAGATTCGGTTCTGCCTGCCTGGCAGCTTGCTTGATTCGGATAAAACTTGACTGCCTATGCAACGATATAGCCTGCGCACTGTCGGAAGCGCCGTTCGCCTGCCGACGTCAGTGGCGCGGCGCAGCGTCGCGCCACGAACATCAGCTGTGTTTCGGCGGCGGCGACTTCATTTGGGACGCGATTATAAGCCAGACAAAGACCAATGCCGACGCCCCAAAGAACACCGCATGCGCACCGTGGTAACGCGACAACCAGCCGCCGATCGCCCCACCGGAAAACAAGCCCAATGCCTGCAGGGTGTTGTACACACCCATCGCCGCCCCTTTGCGCGGTCCCGGCGACAGCTTCGACACCATCGACGGTTGCGACGCCTCGAGGATGTTGAAGCCGGTGAAATACACCAGCAGACACAGCGCAATAGTCCATATCGTAGCGGGAACTTCCGCCAGCGCAAGCTGACCGACCAGCACTAGCAAAATGGCCAGCAACATGACCGGCTTCATCTTCGCGCGCTTTTCAGCCACGATGATCGCGGGCACCATCAGACAGAAGCCGAGACCCATCACCGGCAAATACACTCGCCAGTGCGACGCGACCGGCAGGCCGGTGGCTTCAAGCATATGCGGCAGCACGACAAACAGCGCCGTTTGCGTTGCATGCAGCGCGTAGACGCCGAAGTTCATTCGCAGCAATTCCGGATTGCGGAATACTTCGGAGAATGGCGTACGCACGGCGGGCGCGCCCTTCGGCGCATCGGGCACGACCCAGAGCACGACGCCAACCGCCAGCACCGCCAGCAGTCCGATCACCGAGAACAGGCCCGGCATGCCGATCCACCGGAAGACGATCGGCGCCAACACGATCGCCACGCCAAAAGACACGCCGATACTTGCCCCCACGGTCGCCATCGCCTTCGTGCGATTCGCCTCGGACGTGAGATCGGCGATGAAGGCGGTGACCGCCGACGAAATGGCGCCTGCACCCTGGATCGCGCGACCGATGATGATCCAGGTCATGTCATGGGCCAATGCGGCGATCGCGCTCCCCAGCGCGAACACCAGCAGGCCGAAGATGATGACCGGCTTGCGGCCCATCTTGTCCGACATCCAGCCGTAAGGGATATAGAACAGCGACTGCGTCAGCCCATAGATGCCGATGGCCAGACCTACCGCGGTGGCACTGTTGCCGCCCGGCACGTCCTTCGCGTAGATCGAGAAAATCGGCATGATCATGAACAAACCGAGCATGCGTAAAGCAAAGATGGCCGCGAGCGAGAACGTCGCGCGCCGTTCCAGTCCAGTCATCTGGGACGAGGAAGCGTGAGAATTGGACATCGGAGGTTCCGCAATGGCTAACCGGCGGGGTGCCGTCGGCGGCG
>CAWUJR010000753.1:0-1831 GCA_963922375.1 uncultured Robbsia sp. | reverse complement strand
GCTATAGTAGATTATGCGCACACGCCAGATGCGCTCGAAAATGTACTGGCTACAATAGAAAGCATCCGTACACGCAACGAGAAGCTAATAACGGTAGTGGGTTGCGGCGGCGATAGAGATAAGGCTAAAAGGCCTGTTATGGCGCACATTGCCAGCAGCATGAGCGACCAGGCTATTTTTACCAGCGACAACCCGCGCAGCGAGTCGCCGATCGCGATCATCGACCAGATTGCGATCGGCGCGACGCGGCACGATCCGTCCGACGCTGCCGCGCTGCGCCTGATCGCAGACCGGGCCGTTGCGATTTTGCAAACGATCCGCTCGGCGAAACGCGAGGATGTGGTGTTGTTGGCCGGTAAAGGGCATGAGGCAACACAAGAAATCATGGGCAAAAAACGGCCTTTTTCGGATCAGGACCACGCCCAACTGGCGTTGGCCGCCCGAGCGACGCATCTGAGGGGAGACACGGTATGACGATGCTCACGCTGGAACAGGCGGCACGATGGATCGACGGCGCAAAGGTGATCGGCGATGGGTCGACGCCATTTGCGCGGATTTCCACCGATAGCCGCACCGCAGGCCGTGGCGATTTGTTCGTGGCGCTGCGTGGCGAACGTTTCGATGCGCACGATTTTCTAGGGACGCTCGCCACGCAGCAAGTCAGCGCTGCGATGCTGTCCCGCGCGCAGGACGACTTCATGGTGCCGTATCTGCTGGTGCCGGATACACGCATCGCGCTGGGCGCGTTGGCGCGCGGCTGGCGTCGACAATTCGATCTGCCGGTGGTCGCAGTCACGGGTAGCAACGGTAAGACGACGGTCAAGGAAATGATCGCGTCGATTTTTACCGCGGCGGTGGGCGAAGCGTCCCGACTCGCGACGCGCGGCAATCTCAACAACGATATCGGCGTACCGCTGACATTGCTGCGCTTGTCGCCGGCGCATGCGTTGGCGGTCGTCGAACTGGGAATGAATCACCCGGACGAGACGCGCTACCTCGCGGGCATCGCCGAACCGACCGTGGCCGTGGTGAACAATGCGCAGCGCGAGCATCAGGAATTCATGCGCACGGTCGAGGCGGTGGCGCTTGAGCATGCGAGCGCGATCCACGCATTGGGTGCGGATGGCACTGCCGTCTACCCGGCAGACGACAAGTACACCCCGATCTGGCGTGTCGCGGCGCATACCCGCCGGGTCATCGATTTCATGCTGACCGACGACATCGATGAGACGATCGACGGCGAGGCTGGGCAAGCGGTGACAGAGAGCGGCGATCGCGAATCGACGCAACACGCAAAGGCGACCGCTGCCGTCGTGGGCAGTCGCCGGCATCAGCACGATGGCGGCTTGTATATCGATACGCCTGCGGGCGCGTTTGTCGTGCATCTGAATACGCAAGGCCGTCACAACCTGCGCAATGCGTTGGCCGCCACGGCGGCGGCGGTGGCGGCCGGGGTATCGATCGAAGCGATCCGTGCCGGTCTGGAAGCGTTCCAGCCGGTCAAGGGGCGGTTGCAGGTCAAGCAGGCATTGCTCGCGCCGTTTGCGGGTGCGAAGGTCATCGACGATACATATAACGCGAACCCCGATTCGATGCGTGCGGCCATCGACGTACTGGCGGCCGAGCCGTCACCGCGGGTGTTGATCGTCGGCGATATGGGCGAAGTGGGGGACCAGGAAGCGGCCGCCCACCGGGAAATTGGGGCTTATGCGAAAGCGCAAGGGATCGATGCGTTTTATGCGCTCGGCGATGCGTCGAAGGGCGCCTGCGCGGCTTTCGGTGACGGCGCGCAGCATTGCGCGAGCCCGGAAGCGCTGGTGTCGGCGTTGAC
>CAWUJR010000752.1:0-1832 GCA_963922375.1 uncultured Robbsia sp. | reverse complement strand
ACGGCGTCGCGCCGAATCGCCTGGCCGCAGAGGGTCGCGGTCAAACGCAGCCGATCGCAGATAACGCGACCGAAGCGGGCCGCGCGCAGAACCGTCGCGTCGAAATCTACCTCCGTGCGCTGCATCAGCCGGGGCAGTGATCGATCGTTCGACCGCCGCGCAGTCGCCGTACAGCCCACGAGCAGCCGAGCATCGACGTATTTTTGAGAAAATTTCGAACTCTGCCGCGATTTCGCTGTCCATTTGAATGGTAGCCGGTGGTGCCTGACTGCCGTCTACCATTCTCCTCTTGTCGTTGTTGCTCCGGGGCCCCGCCCCGGCTTTTTTTTGCCCGCGTTTTCTTGACGCTTCGGCGTTCGACGCTTCGACGTTTCGCCGCATTCTCTCTGTCTGCGCACCGCCGCGATCACGCGCCGACGCAGGCCAACTCGCGCGTCGAGAGCGAACCGCCGGCTCGACTTCGCTATCCGCGGACCGGCACTGTTAGAATCGGGGATTCTGCACACACTTCATAGAAAGCCCCATGCCTGCGACCGCTCCACGACGAATCCTCGTCACCTCCGCGCTGCCCTATGCCAACGGGCAAATCCACATTGGTCATCTGGTCGAATATATCCAGACCGACATCTGGGTTCGCACGCTGCGAATGCACGGTCATGAGGTGTATTACGTGGGGGCGGACGACACGCACGGCACGCCGGTCATGCTGCGTGCAGAAAAAGAAGGACTCACGCCGAAGCAATTGATCGATCGCGTCTGGCAGGAACACAAGCACGATTTCGATCGTTTCGGTATATCGTTCGACAATTACTACACGACCGATTCGCCGGAAAACAAGGCGCTGTGCGACCAGATTTATCTGGCACTGCGCGATGCCGGCCTGATCCAAGCACGCGACGTCGAACAGGCGTACGACCCGGTGCGCGAAATGTTCCTGCCGGACCGGTTCGTGAAGGGCACCTGCCCGGTCTGCAAGGCGAAGGATCAATACGGCGACTCGTGCGAGGTCTGCGGCTCGACCTACGACGCCACCGAATTGCTCGATCCGTATTCGGTCGTCTCCGGCGCCACGCCGATCCGCAAGTCGTCGACCCATTATTTCTTCACGTTGTCGGACCCGCGTTGCGAAGGGTTTCTGCGCGACTGGGTGGCCAAGCTGGCGCAACCGGAAGCAACGAACAAGATGCGCGAATGGATCGGCGACGAGGGCGACAACAAACTCGGCGACTGGGATATTTCGCGCGATGCGCCCTATTTCGGCTTTGAAATTCCGGATGCGCCCGGCAAATACTTCTACGTCTGGCTGGACGCGCCGGTCGGCTATTACGCGAGCTTCAGGCAGCTGTGCGAGCAGCGGGGGCTGGACTTCAACGAATGGGTCAAGCGCGACACGACCACCGAGCAATATCACTTCATCGGCAAGGACATCATGCGTTTTCACACGCTGTTCTGGCCGGCGATGCTGGAATTCTCGGGCTTCCGCACGCCGACCAATGTGTTCGCGCACGGTTTCCTGACCGTCGACGGACAGAAAATGTCGAAGTCGCGCGGCACATTCATTACCGCCAGCAGCGTGATCGATACGGGGCTCAACCCGGAATGGCTGCGTTACTATTTCGCGGCCAAACTGAATAGCGCGGTCGAAGACATCGATCTGAGCCTGGACGATTTCGTCGCGCGGGTGAACAGCGATGTGGTCGGCAAATACGTGAACATCGCCAGCCGGACGGCCGGCTTTCTGAACAAGCGTTTCGACGGCCGGGTCTCGGACGCCGCGATGACGCATCCGCTGATCGACAAGCTGCGCGACGGCGTGCCGGGCGTGGCGGCAC
>CAWUJR010000751.1:0-1839 GCA_963922375.1 uncultured Robbsia sp. | reverse complement strand
CCCCCAACGCGCCGGTCGAAGGCCTGTTCTTCCCGGATACCTATCTGTTCCCGAAGGGCACCAGCGATCTGGACATTTTCCGGCGCGCGTACCACGTCGGACAACAGCGGCTGAATGACATCTGGCAGACGCGTGCACCCGGTCTGCCGTTGCAGACGCCCTATGAGGCGCTGATCCTGGCGTCGCTGGTCGAAAAGGAAACCGGGGTGTCTGGCGAACGGGGACAGGTGGCCGCAGTATTCGTGAACCGGCTGCGCATCGGCATGCCGCTGCAAACGGACCCGAGCGTGATCTACGGGCTGACCGGTCATTTCGCCGGGCGGCTGCGAAAAAAAGATCTGCAGACCGACACTCCGTACAATACCTATACACGTAAAGGCTTGCCGCCGACGCCGATCTCGATGCCGGGCATGGCGTCGCTCGAAGCCGCGACGCATCCTGCCAGCACGACGGCATTGTATTTCGTCGCGCGGGGCGACGGCACTAGCATCTTTTCCAATTCGCTCGATGCACATAATCGGGCGGTCAACGAATTCCAGAGGGGGAGCCATGCGACGGCCCGGTAAATTCATCACATTCGAAGGCATCGACGGGGCAGGTAAAACCACCCATCTGGCCTGGTTTCGCGCACGGCTGGAAACCCGGCTGAAAGCCGAAGGATGCGATGTCGTGCTCACGCGCGAACCCGGCGGCACATCGATCGGCGAGACGTTGCGCGAGCTGCTGCTGCATCAGCCGATGCATCTGGAAACCGAGGCGCTGCTGATGTTTGCCGCCCGTCGCGAGCATCTCGCGGGTGTGATCCTGCCGGCGCTGGAGCGAGGCGACTGGGTGCTATGCGACCGTTTCACCGATGCCAGCTTTGCGTATCAGGGCGGCGGCCGCGGTTTGTCGATCGACAAGCTCGCCACGCTCGAGCACTGGGTGCAAGGCGATTTCCGACCGGATCTGACCGTACTTTTCGACGTGCCGATCGACACCGCGCTTGCACGTCGTCAAGGCGCGCGTGCGCCGGACCGGTTCGAGCGCGAATCGTCGAATTTTTTCGAGCGCACGCGCAATGAATATCTGCGCCGGGCGGCAGAGGCGCCCGCACGCTTCAAAATCATCGATGCGAGTCGCGGCATCGAGGCTATCCGCGCCGATCTCGAAACCGTCGTGGCCGCCGCATGATGCTGTATCCGTGGCAAACACAAGCATGGCAGGCTCTGGAGAGCCTGCATGATCGCTGGCCGCACGCGCTGCTGATTCACGGTCAGGCAGGCATCGGCAAGACGGCCTTTGCGCGCCGGGTCGCGAAAGCGCTGTTGTGCGAAGCGGCCGCTGCTGAAACGCGTCCTTGCGGTCACTGCGTCGCCTGTAACTGGTTCGAGCAGGGCAATCATCCGGATTTCCGCGCCGTTGTGCCGGAGAGTCTTGCATCGACGCTGCCGGGCGCCGATGCCGCGAACGGCGATGCCGATGGCACCGAGAAGAGCGCCGACAAACGCGGCGATAAAAGCGGCGATAAAGGCGACGCGGCAAAAAGCAAAGTGCCGAGCAAGGAGATCAAGATCGAGCAGATTCGCTCGCTGTTGAGCTTCTGTTCGATCGGTGCGCATCGCGGCGGTCGCCGTGTCGTCTTGCTGTTCCCGGCGGAGGCCATGAATGCTGCCGCCTCCAATGCGTTGCTGAAGACATTGGAGGAACCCCCCGATGGGATCGTCTTCGTGCTGGTCACATCGCGCATCGAACGGCTGTTGCCGACCATTATCAGCCGCTGTCGGCAGTGGCCGCTCGCCACGCCCGCGACCGCCCCAGAGATCGGAAGAGCGTCGTGTAGGGAAAGAGTGTAGGCTT
>CAWUJR010000750.1:0-1841 GCA_963922375.1 uncultured Robbsia sp. | reverse complement strand
CACATCGAACGCGGCAGCGGCGCAAGGCGCTACCGATGCCCCGTCCGGCGCGAATAAGCGCAAAAGCAAGCTGAGCAAGGCGCAAGCGGCCAAGCGCCCGACGTCGCGCTGATCCGCCGCCACCTGGAGATATCATGGAATTCTTTCGTATCCGCAAAGATATCCCGTTCATGCGCCATGCGCTGATCCTGAACGCGATATCGGCGATTACCTTCATCCTGGCGGTTTTTTTCCTGGTGCATAAGGGACTGCATCTGTCGGTGGAGTTCACCGGCGGCACCGTGGTCGAAGTGCGCTATGCCCAGGCGACACCGCTCGATCCGGTCCGTACCGGTCTCGGCGGCATCGGTTATGCCGATGCGCAGGTGCAGACTTTCGGCACGTCGCGTGACGTGCTGATCCGTCTGCCGTTGAAAAACGGCCCTGACGGCAAGCCGCTGTCGTCCGCCACGCAGAGCGATCAGGTCATGTCGCTGCTGAAAGCGCAGCATCCGGACGTGACATTGCAGCGCGTCGAATACGTGGGGCCGTCGGTCGGCAAAGAATTGGCCACGGACGGGATTTATGCGCTGCTCTGCGTGGTTGCAGGCATCATGATCTATCTGTCGATCCGATTCGAGTGGAAATATGCCGTCGCCGGCGTGATCGCGAACTTGCACGACGTAGTCATCATCCTGGGCTTCTTCGCGTTCTTCCAGTGGGAGTTCTCGTTATCGGTGCTGGCGGCCGTGCTGGCCGTGCTCGGCTATTCGGTGAATGAATCGGTGGTGATCTTCGATCGGATCCGCGAAACGTTCCGCCGCGAAAAGCATCTGAGCGTCGTGCAGGTCATCAATCATGCGATCACCAGCACGATTTCGCGCACGATCATCACGCACGGCAGCACACAGATCATGGTGTTGTCGATGTTGATCTTCGGCGGCGCGACGCTGCATTATTTCGCGGTCGCGTTGACGATCGGCATTCTGTTCGGTATTTATTCGTCGGTGTTCGTTGCCGCCGCCCTGGCGATGTGGTTGGGCGTCAAGCGCGAGGATCTGATCCGGGCGACGAAGACGGGTCACGATCCGAGCGACCCGAATGCGGGAGCGCAGGTCTGATCGGACAATGCGCGACTGAGCGGGACGATTCCGCCAGAAAGCAAAAGGGCTGCCACGAACTTCGTGTCAGCCCTTTTTCATTGCGCTTGACTGCCTGTTTACCGGGTCGCTCGCCTGTCTGCTGAACCAGGATCCATACGGGCACTCAGGTCAGCACCTACCCAGGTACGGCCCTCAGTAATGACTCAAGCACTTACTTCGTCACGACCAAGTGGAATTTGATATCTACCTCGTCGGCGACCACCGACGTGTCTTTCCATTCGTTCGCGCCGATCCCATAGGCCAGGCGGCGGATCGCAAGCACGCCGTCAAACGTCTGCGTGTTGCCCTGTACCGCATAAGTCAACGGCACCGTCACGTCCTGTGTCTTGCCCTTGATCGTCAACTTGCCAGCAACGGTCACCTTCCCTGCCCCGGCCGGGGTAATCGACGTCGAGACAAACGTCGCTTGCGGATAGGTCTTCGCATCGAACCATTCGGCGGTGCGCAAGGTACTGTTGTACTCTTCCGACCCGATGTCGTAGCTGGCAATATCGATATTGACATGCGCGCTGCCGGCCGCCGGCTTCGTCGGATCGAACGTCACATCGCCGCTGACCTTCTTGAACTTACCGTCCACCGCGACGCTCATCTGCTTCGACGTGGTGATAACGGTGCTCTTTGCGACGTCGATCGGGGCGGCGCTGGCCGTTGTCGTCACGCTGAGCGCACCGCAGGCGGCCAATGCTGCCCACGCGGCCA
>CAWUJR010000749.1:0-1843 GCA_963922375.1 uncultured Robbsia sp. | reverse complement strand
GTCGATGTCATCGATATCGGGATGGTGCCCACGCCTGTCGGTTATTTCGCGACCAATGTGCCGCTGAAGCTGGCCGGCGGCGAGCGCGAAGTGGATTCCTGCATCGTCGTGACCGGTAGCCACAACCCGCCGGACTACAACGGCTTCAAGATGGTGCTGCGCGGCCAGGCGATCTATGGCGACGCGATCCAGACGCTGTATCAGCGCGCGGTCGATCAGCGTTTCAGCGAAGGCGAAGGCACGCTGGAGAACTATGACATCTCCGACGAGTACATCGCGCGCATCGTCGGCGACATCAAGGCCGCCCGTCCGATGAAGATCGTGATGGATGCCGGCAACGGCGTGGCCGGTGCATTGGCACCGCGTCTGTTCAAGGCGCTGGGTTGCGAGCTGGTCGAGCTGTTCTGCGACGTCGACGGCACGTTCCCGAATCACCACCCGGATCCGGCGCATCCGGAGAACCTGCAGGACGTGATTCGCGAGCTGAAGAATACCGATGCGGAAATTGGCTTCGCATTCGACGGGGACGGCGACCGCCTGGGCGTGGTGACGAAGGATGGCCAGATCATTTATCCGGATCGCCAACTGATGTTGTTCGCCGAGGAAGTGCTGTCGCGCAACCCGGGCGGCCAGATCATTTACGACGTGAAGTGCACGCGCAACCTGGCGACCTGGGTGCGTGAGAAGAAGGGCGAGCCGTTGATGTGGAAGACCGGCCATTCGCTGGTGAAGGCGAAGCTGAAGGAAACCGGTGCGCCGCTGGCGGGCGAAATGAGCGGCCACGTGTTCTTCAAGGACCGTTGGTACGGTTTCGACGACGGCCTGTACACGGGCGCACGGATGCTCGAAATCCTGTCGCGCGTGTCGGATCCGAGCGCATTGCTGAACGGCCTGCCGAATTCGCTGTCGACGCCGGAACTGCAGATCAAGCTGGAAGAAGGCGAGAACTTCGAGCTGATCGGCCAACTGCAAAAGAACGCGAAGTTCACCGGTGCCGATGACGTGATCACGATCGACGGCCTGCGCGTCGAGTACCCGGACGGCTTTGGTCTGGCGCGCTCGTCGAACACGACGCCGGTCGTCGTGCTGCGCTTCGAAGCGGATAACGAAGAAGCGCTGAAGCGGATCCAGGACGACTTCCGTCGTGTGATCCTGGCCGAGAAGGCGGACGCGAAGCTGCCGTTCTAACGCGCTGCGGTCTTGACGCGTTTGCCGTCGAGTCGCGAACGCTGAGCTGCCAGTCTGGCTGAGGATGCCTGCCACGGTGTCGACTGTCGAGTCGACGACCGTGGCAGGCATTTTTTTTCAGTTCGTTACAGAAATATTGCGGCCCATTCACGATTGGGCGGACACGACGCGGTAAAATCGGCCTTTTTTCCTGCGCGAATGATTGCATCGGACCGCCCGCGATTGAAAATCGCCATTGTGAAAGTATCGTCGCTGGGCGATGTCGTGCATAACATGCCGGTCGTGGCCGACATCCGTCGGCAGCATCCGGATGCGCAGATCGATTGGATCGTCGAGGAAGCATTCGCCGATCTGGTCCGGCTGGTGCACGGCGTCAATCGGGTGATCCCGGTGGCGCTGCGCCGCTGGCGCCATCATCCGTTCGCGAGCCAGACGCGTCAGCAGTGGGCCGCTTTCAAGCGCATTCTGCGCGAAGAAACCTACGATTATGTGATCGACTGCCAGGGCCTGGTGAAGACCGCCTGGATTGCATCGCGTGCGCGCGGCAAGGTCGTGGGCCTCGCGAACCGCACCGACGGTGCCGGCTATGAATGGCCCGCGCGCTACTTCTACGATAAATCGAGTAGCTTTCCCAGTCCGCGTGAGGTTCTCGGAA
>CAWUJR010000748.1:0-1851 GCA_963922375.1 uncultured Robbsia sp. | reverse complement strand
CCGTCGCCATCGCCTTCCTGCGCTGCATGCTTGATACGGTGCGTACCGCGGCGCTGACGCGGCGCGGCGTGCTGTTTGCTACTGTCGCTACCGTCAAGGCCCTCATCGCGTGCATCACCGTCAGTCAAATCGCTGTGTTCGCCACGGCCGGCATGCTTGCTACGGTGACCGCGACCGAAAGCGCGCGCCTCAGCGGACGCGCGCTTGATAAGTTTGCTCATTCGATACTCGTTCGAGACGGGTTGGATTCGGAGGGGAATGAATGTCGCCCGCTCCCCCGATAGCGGACGGCGGACGGATCGACGATTCGGATCGAACGAGAGGATAGCATTGCCGGGAGCAACGCCCGTCGAAACGGGTTACCACGGAGTGAAGCGAAGCGATGACGCGAGGCGATGACGCGACGCGAAGCGGCGCAATAATGGATGGCGTCAGCAGCCGCATTGCCACGGGGGCGTTTGCAGCGCCATCCCGTGTTGTCCTTTATAGGCGGCACGTTCGGGCGAGGACCAGCCCTCCAGAAGCGCAGGTGCGATGCGATAAATTTCCACGCCCAGCGGACGGCAGACGTCCAGCGGGTCGCGTGCGTCCGGTCCCCACATCGGCACCGACAGATCCCCTCCCGGGCACGTCGACAACGCACACAGCAGGTCGATTTCGGCGAAGAACTCCAGATAATCGCCCTTCTTTGCCGGACACGCCTTCATAAAATACTGGTCGTCCAAATTGAGTCCCGTGCACTGAAAGACATTCAATACGTCGTGCACATCGAACTCCGTCAGACCGTGCGGCGCGATTGCCCGGGTCAGGTTCGAATGGCAATGGAAGTGAAAGTCCTCCCCGGTCAGCATCCGATTCACATACGGGTCGCAGCGCGTCCCCAGCAGATCGTGCACGCGAGCGCCATGTTCATCGATGCCATAGTCGGCGAGCGTGTCGTCGGTGATCGTCGCCATGGGCCGTAAGAACGGCAGCGTCGACCAGAGCCGATCGTAGGTGCTCACATGCGCCTGTTGCAACTGCCGTGTGCGCGACGCCCACATCCGTTCGCGCGGGTCGTGCAGATTCCACATATTGAAATCGGCGACCTGCGGGCCGTCGATCGTGACGATACGAAACACATGCCCGGCCGGTACTTTCCACGCTTGGCCCGAGCGGATCGGCACGACCAGCGACGCGACAAGGGTCCGCGTCTCGTGCTGCGACGCGATTCGCGCGTAGAAGTCCTTGTCGACATCGAGTGCCGAGCCTTGTGTGGATTGGTAGGCAGCGGGGTAGTTCAGCATCGCAGGGTCCTTTGATGTCAGAGGTAGTCGAGCACGGACTGCTCGGAAGACGCGAGATAATGCGTGAGCGCAGCGGCGGCCTGCACGCGTTCGCCGTCGCGAAGCAGCGTCAGTAACGCCCGGTCTTTTGCGATCCACGGACGCTGGAAATCGGATTCATCGGGCACAACGGCGAAGACCAGACGCAATTGCGCGAGGATCGTGCGAAAGAACTGATCGAGCAGTGGGCTCTGCAGCAGGTGCACGATGTGTTGATGAAACAGCAGACTTTGCGTGCCGACGCTGCGCCATCGTTCAGCGGCAGCATCGGCTTCGGCCTGGGAGACGACCGCATTCATTGCGTCCCATGCGCTGTCCAGCAGCGGTTCGGGTCGCGCGATCGCTTGCAACTCCAATGTCCGGCGCACGCGAAAGATGTCCCGAACGTCGTGACGCGTCAACGTTCTGACGACGACGCCGCGGTGCCGCTGATGCACGGCCAGGCCCTCGCGGCACAGCAGCCGCAATGCTTCGCGCAACGTGTTGCGCGACACCTTCAGACGCGCGCTCAGATCCTGTTCGACCA
>CAWUJR010000747.1:0-1852 GCA_963922375.1 uncultured Robbsia sp. | reverse complement strand
CTGGCGCTGTCGCCCGTCGACGCGACCCGCTTGTCCGGTAAGTGTGTCCGCCCTTCGCATTCGCCTGCGCCGTCGGCATGCCCTTTGGGCGCCGACGTTCGCCTGCAGGCCATTCTCCCGCCATGACTTCGACCCCGCGTGTTTTGCAGTCAAAAAAGCGCGGCGCGCCCTGCGTTCGATCGTCCCGTACGACGAACCGGCAGAGCCGCACTGGAGTCGTTCATGAAACGTATGTTGTTCAACGCGACGCAGCAAGAAGAGCTGCGGGTCGCGATCGTCGATGGTCAGAAGTTGATCGACATCGACATCGAATCCGCCGGACGCGAACAGCGTAAAGGCAATATCTACAAAGGCGTTATCACCCGCATCGAGCCGTCGCTGGAGGCCTGCTTCGTCAACTACGGCGAGGACCGGCACGGTTTTCTGCCGTTCAAGGAAGTCGCGCGGCAATACTTCCGCGAAGGCGTCGATATGCGCACCGCGCGTATCCAGGACGCATTGCGCGAAGGTCAGCAACTGATCGTCCAGGTGGAGAAAGAGGAACGCGGCAATAAGGGCGCGGCCTTGACGACCTTTATCTCGCTGGCAGGCCGCTATTTGGTCCTGATGCCGAACAATCCGCGTGGCGGCGGCGTATCGCGCCGGATCGAAGGCGACGACCGGCAGGAACTGCGCGAGACGATGGCGCAGCTCGAGTTGCCCGAAGGCATGAGCATGATCGCGCGCACGGCCGGCATTGGCCGTAGCGCCGAAGAACTGCAGTGGGACTTGAATTACCTGCTGCAATTGTGGCGCGCGGTTGAAAGCGCTGCCGAGAGCATGCAGGGTCCGTTGCTGATCTATCTGGAATCGAGCCTGGTGATCCGGGCGATCCGCGATTACTTCCAGCCGGATATCGGTGAAATCCTGATCGATACCGAGGAAATCGAGGAGCAAGCCCGCGCATTCATGAGCGTCGTGATGCCGGGCAATATGAACAAGGTCAAGCGCTATCGCGACGACGTGCCGTTGTTTTCCCGCTTTCAGATCGAACATCAGATCGAAACGGCGTACGCGCGCACCGTGTCGCTGCCATCGGGGGGCGCGATCGTCATCGACCATACCGAAGCCTTGGTGTCGATTGACGTGAACTCGGCGCGCTCGACGAAGGGTGCCGATATCGAAGAAACCGCGACGCGGACCAATCTGGAAGCCGCCGACGAAGTCGCGCGCCAGTTGCGCTTGCGCGATCTGGGCGGCCTGATCGTCATCGACTTCATCGACATGGAGTCGGCCAAGAGCCAGCGCGAAGTCGAACAACGCCTGAAAGACGCATTGAAGCACGATCGTGCCCGCGTGCAGATGGGCAAGATCTCGCGCTTCGGCCTGATGGAACTCTCGCGTCAGCGTCTGCGCCCCGCCCTTTCCGAGGGCAGCCACGTGACCTGCCCGCGCTGCAACGGCACCGGTCACATTCGTGACACCGAATCCTCCGCCCTGCAAGTCCTGCGCATCATCCAGGAAGAGGCGATGAAGGAAAACACCGCCTCGATCCATTGCGAAGTGCCGGTCGAGGTCACCGCCTTCCTGTTGAACGAGAAGCGCCCGGAGATCAATAAGATCGAAACGCGCTTCAAGGTCGGCGTGGTCATGATCCCGAACAAGCATCTGGATACGCCGCACTACAAGCTCGAACGCCTGCGCCACGACGACACGCGTCTGGACGAGCCGCGCACCAGCTATCAAATGGCTGAAGCGGCCGCGACCGCACTCGAAGCGGAAAGCGGTTATAGCCGTCGCACTGCCGATACGAAGCCGAAGCAGGAAGCGGCGGTCAAAGGCATCACGCCCGACCAGCCGGCACCGATCGCGC
>CAWUJR010000746.1:0-1854 GCA_963922375.1 uncultured Robbsia sp. | reverse complement strand
GCGCGCGCTGTTGCCCGCAGCATCGGTCGCGTCCGGATTCGCGCCACGCGCAATCAAGAGATCGACGATCTCGACGCGATTGAACATCGCCGCAATCATCAATGCGGTGCGACCGTCCGGCGAGGCACCTTCGACATCGGCACCATGCTCGAGCAAGGTCTCGATCACCTCGCGATAGCCTTTGAAAGCGGCGCCGGCAATCGGCGTCTGACCGTTGTCGTTGCGCATGTTCGGGTCGGCCTGGTGCTGTAACAGCACGCTCACCGCTGCCGCATGGCCGTGATAGCTGGCCAACATGACCAGACTATCGCCTTTGTCATTGCGCAAATTGGCCGGCAGTCCCTTGGTCAACAACCGGTCGAGCATCGTTGCATCGCCGCGACGCGCGCAGTCGAACACCTCATGCGCGAAGTCGATCGCGGCCTGATCCAAGCCGCTCGAGGGAGGCGCCGCGCCTTGCTCACTCGGCGCGGATGCGTTGGTGGACGCTATATCTTTCATTGATGGCTCCTGCTAAAAACGAGAGACGGGAGGCGCACCGGAGCCGTCCCGTCTCGTTGATTGAATGCCATATTGCCCGTCGCAAAGATTGGCGTGCATGATCGGCCCGCATCATACGGATGCGCCGCTGCCACCGTTATGCACTGCGCGGTCCGAATAGAATTACCATCGAACCGACCACACAAATGGCGGCGCCTATCACATCCCACCGGTCTGCATGCCGGCCTTCAACGAACTGCATCCACAGCAGCGACGCCAGGATATAGACGCCGCCGTAAGCCGCGTATGCGCGGCCAGCGCTGTTGCTATCGACCCGCGTGAGCAAAAACGCGAAGCACGCGAGGGACAACAAGCCCGGGACGGCCCAACCCGCGGACTTGCCCAACTTCAACCAGGCCCAGAAGGCGAAACACCCGGCAATTTCAGCAAGACCGGCGGCCAGATAAACACCCAGCGCTTTGACAAAAAGCATGTGCCGTTCAGATCGTCGGCGAGTATTGGCCGACCACTGCTGCAATTTTACGGGCGGCGGCGTAATGAATCATATGGCCGACCCGCGGCAACACACGCAAATCACTGTGCGCGATTTCTCGATGCAAGCGCAGCGACTGACGGCCCGGGTCCATAATACGGTCTGCATCGCCGGTGAAAATCGTCGTCGGCTGCTGAATTTCCCAGTACCGACGTCGCATCTTGAAAGCCGACGGCACCATCAGACCGCTGTCGGAAGCGGAAGCGGCCACCTGCGAGGGCCGCGCGCGCAGTCCGCGCGGCACCAGGGCTTCGAACTACGGCGCTACCGCGTGGGGCGCAAACATCCGCCTTGCAGCAGGCCGGGAAAACAAGCGCGTCATCAGCGGCGCTACGCTCTCGCTGAGCAATTTGCCCAGACCGGGGAGCGACTGCAGTCCAAAAAGCGTATCGATACGTGCGGTCGGATAAAAATACCCGCCGAGCAGCACCAGCCCGCGCACGGTCTCAGGGGCGACGATCGCCAATGCGGTCGCGACCGACGCACCCAGTGAATGTCCGACCACCACCGCGTCTTCCACCCCCAACTGCTCGAGCGCCTGATCGATCAGCACCGCCTGCGCCATCGGCGTCCACGATGTGCCCTTCGGGCGCCCACTGTAACCAAAGCCTGGCCGATCGATTGCAATCACGCGGTGGCTGCGCGCCAACAGGTCAAACAGGCCACTTGCAACGAAGTCGCTGGCGGTCGTGCCGTTGCCGTGCAAGAGCACAACCGCCGGCCCCTGACCCTTTTCAAGATAATGCAACCGCACGTCGTCCACCTCAACGAAGCGGCCGGCCGGCGGCGAGCGGCGTTCCGCGCGTCGCGCCTGACGGCGG
>CAWUJR010000745.1:0-1869 GCA_963922375.1 uncultured Robbsia sp. | reverse complement strand
GCGGCGGACGCATTGAGCAGTTGATTGGCCCCACGCAACGCCGGAAACGCCAGCGAACGCCGATTGACGCCACGCCCCAGATACGACCACTGTTGGCGGTCGCCCTCGATGGTTTCGTAACGGAAATCCTTGCCGACGAGCCACAAGTCCGCCCCCAGCGACGCGCCATAACGCAGCATGCTTTCCGGTGGCAGCGGATCGCCGATAATGGCCGGACGGCCAGCGCGGAAGATCCCGGCCTTCTCCAAGCCGATCGCCTCGCGCGTATCGCCCAGGTACTGCGTGTGATCGATATCGACGCTGGTGATCACGGCGACATCGGCATCGATCATATTCGTCGCATCGAGCCGGCCGCCGAGTCCGACTTCCAGGATCACCACGTCGAGCTTCGACGCGGCGAACAGATGCAGGATCGCGAGCAGCGTGAACTCGAAGTACGTCAGCGATACCGGCTCGCGCAGACCGGCGCGTGCCTGCTCGACAGCATCAAAATGCGGCAACAACTGCGCGTCGGTCGGTGACACACCGTCGACGCGCGCGCGTTCGTTGAAATCCAACAGATGCGGCGAGGTATGACACCCTACGCGATAGCCTGCCGCCAGCAGGATCGATTCGAGCATCGCGCAGGTCGATCCTTTCCCATTGGTACCGCCGACGGTAATCACCGGGCAATCCAACGAGAGGTCGAGCGCATCGCGTACCTTGCGAATGCGCGTCAATCCCATATCGATGCCCACCGGATGGGCGGTCTCAAGATGGGCCAGCCAGGCATCGAGCGTGGCGAACGTGGTCATAAACTTACTCTGCCTACTCTACGGAATCGAAATCGCGTCAAAGGGTGGACGTCGCGACCGGGTCCTGCAACTGGCGGCTCAGCAGCGCGATCAATCGGGCCACTTCGTCACGCATTTTGCGACGGTCGACGATCATGTCGATCGCACCCTTCTGCAGCAAGAACTCCGAGCGCTGGAAGCCTTCCGGTAGCTTTTCGCGCACCGTCTGCTCGATCACGCGCGGGCCGGCGAAGCCGATCAACGCTTTCGGCTCGGCGATCACCACATCGCCCAGGAAGGCGAAGCTGGCCGACACACCGCCCATCGTCGGATCCGTCAGAATCGAGATGAACGGCAATTTCGCGTCGGACAATTTCGTCAGCATCGCCGTGGTCTTGGCCATCTGCATCAAGGACAGCAGGCTTTCCTGCATCCGCGCGCCGCCCGAAGCGGTCACACAGATAAACGGCGCATGTTGCTCGAGCGCATTTTGCGCGCCGCGGGCGAAGCGCTCCCCGACGACCGACCCCATCGACCCGCCCATGAATGAGAACTCGAAGCAGGCCACCACTGCCGGCAGCGTATGGATCGAACCGCCCATCACGACCATCGCATCGGTCTCGCCGGTGTCGTCCATCGCATCCTTGATGCGGTCCGGATACTTGCGGCTGTCCTTGAACTTCAGCGCATCCACCGGCACGATTTCCTGGCCGATCTCGTAGCGCCCTTCGACATCCAGCAAGGTATCGATCCGTGCGCGCGCGCCAATGCGCATATGGTGGTCGCACTTCGGACACACATACATATTCGCTTCGACATCGTTGCGATACAGCACGGCTTCACACGACGGGCACTTGATCCACAGACCTTCGGGAATGCCACGGCGTCCCAGGCGGTTGTTCTGCTGGATCTTGGGCGGCAGCAGTTTGTCGAGCCAACTCATAGGGCGCTCCTTTCAATCTTTGCGCAGGCGCTCACGAGGTTTTTCCCTCGTCGATCGCCTGACGAACTTCGGCAATGAAGCGGGTCAGTTGCGGCACGGCATCGGCCGGCGCGGCCTGTTCCAGCAGTTGAACGATCCGGCTGCCGATCACGA
>CAWUJR010000744.1:0-1872 GCA_963922375.1 uncultured Robbsia sp. | reverse complement strand
TAGCCGCCTCGCGGGCAGGACGACTTCGCCGGGTAACTGGCAAGAGGATGATGCCGCGTTGCCGGACGCCGCCGTGACGCTGAGTCGGGAAGAGGCGGTGCGGCTCTTCGGCCCAGATGTGGTCCGCCCGTCGCGCGTGACGCCGATGCGGGTGGTAGGCGCACAGATCGCGCTGACACTTTGCTCGATACTCGTTTGTGCGTTGCTGTCGCAGCAGCGTACGAACGCGGCGTTATCGGCGCTGTTGGGGGGCGTGGCGTGCTGGATTCCCAGCGCCTTGTTCGCGTTGCAGCTGAAAAAGCGTGCGCGGGAGTCGGTAGGCGCATGGATGCTGGCTGAAGGCATCAAGCTGGGACTGACCATCGCGATGTTCATTGCGATAGCGGTGTTGTACAAACAGGTGCGGTGGTTACCGCTGCTCGTCACCTATGTGCTGGCGCTGAAGACATATTGGCTCGCGTTAGCCTGGCGTTAAGCCGGTGACGGCAAGATTGCAGGGTTGGCAAGACGCAAGGGCAGGGCGGCGGTGAATGCCCTGGTACTGCATGTCTTGTTGGCTGTCCGAATTCTATAAAAATTGGTGGTTGAACCTATGGCTGCTGGATCAGAAACTGCGCTCACTCCGTCGGAGTACATCGCGCACCATCTGCAAAATTTCGCGACGGGCCATCAGCATAAGTTGGTGGATTTCTCGATCCTCAATATCGATACCGTGTTTTGGGCTGTGCTGACGGGTATCGTCACGCTCGTGATCCTGACCTCGGCCGCTCGCAAGGCGACACCGGGCGTGCCGGGACGCTTCCAATGCCTGATCGAAATGCTGGTCGAGATGGTTGAAGACCAATCGAAGTCGATCGTGCATGGCGACCGCCGCTTCATCGCCCCGTTGGCGCTGATGGTGTTCGTCTGGGTCGTACTGATGAATTCGCTGGATCTGATCCCGGTCGACCTGCCAGGCCATGTGATCGGCTGGCTGGGTCTGAGCACCGTGATCCCGCATCACCGCATTGTTCCGACTGCCGATCTGAACGGCACGATCGGTATGGCGATCGGCGTGCTGATTCTGATGCTGTACTACAGCGTCAAGATCAAGGGCGTCGGCGGCTTCGGCAAGGAATTGATCACGGCACCGTTCGGCAACCACTTTCTGTTGTGGATCCCGAACCTTGCACTGAATCTGATTGAATACGTGGCCAGGACGGTATCGCTCGGAATGCGGCTGTTCGGGAATATGTATGCGGGCGAACTGCTGTTCCTGCTGATCGCCCTGCTTGGCAGCATCTGGCATTTTCATGCGGACCTCGGCGTGCTCGGCTTTGTCGGCAACGTCATCGCAGGAAGTGTCTGGGCGATCTTCCACATTCTGATCGTGTTGTTGCAGGCCTTCATTTTCATGATGTTGACCTTGGTTTATCTTGGCCAGGCCCACGACAAGCATTGATTGATGACGGCACCGGAAGCGCGGCGCGGCGGTCGGGTAGGATTGCCCGCATCGCCGGTCTGCTACCGTAACCTTTTTTTACCCAATCCAGTTTTCAAGACTTTTCAATAGGAGCAACCATGCAAGCTTTTATCGCCAACATCCAGGGTTTCACCGCGATCGCCATCGGCATCATCATCGGCCTGGGTGCAATTGGCGCCTGTATCGGGATTGGCCTGATGGGCGGCAAGTACATCGAAGCGTGTGCCCGTCAGCCTGAGCTGATCAACCCGCTGCAAACCAAGATGTTCCTGTTGGCTGGTCTGATCGATGCGGCATTCCTGATCGGTGTGGGTATCGCCATGCTGTTCGCATTCGCGAACCCGCTGCTGACCGCGCTGGGCGCAGGCGCCTAACGCGCTGACGGCAGCACGCGTCAGCCCGCCCAAGGG
>CAWUJR010000743.1:0-1874 GCA_963922375.1 uncultured Robbsia sp. | reverse complement strand
ATCCTGGCAACGGGCGGTACGATCGCCGGTGCCGCGGCGGCGGCGAGCGACTCGCTGCGCTATCAGGCCGGCGCGCTCAGCATCGATACATTGCTTCGTGCAGTCCCCGGGCTCGATGCGCTCGCGCAAATCGATGCGGAACAGTTCGCATCGATCGACAGCAAGGATGCGTCCCCCGCCTTCTGGTGTGATTTGTCTCAACGGGTCAACGCGCTGCTCGACCGCGATGATGTGGACGGTGTCGTGGTCACACACGGTACGGACACGCTCGAAGAAACTGCGTATTGGCTGCATCTCACCGTGCGAAGTCACAAGCCTGTGGTGATGACTGCGGCCATGCGTCCGGCGACCGCGTCCTCGGCGGATGGTCCCGCCAATCTGTTCGATGCGGTGAGCGTCGCGGCATCGCCGCAAGCATTTGGTCAGGGCGTGCTGGTCGCGTTCGCGAATCGCATTCACTCCGCACGCGATGTCAGCAAGGGCAGCAGCCACGCAGTCGATGCATTTGTTTCGCCGGGCACCGGGCCGCTCGGGTGGGTGCAGGACGGCAAGCTGGCGATCACACGCCGTGTCCATAGCCGCCATACGTTGGATAGCGCTTTTGCTCGGCCACAGGGATGGCAGGCATCCGCTTTGGCCGAAGTGGGCATCGTGACGAGCTATGCAGGCGTGTCGGGTAGCGCGGTGAAAGCAATGCGTGCCGACGGCATGAAGGGCATCGTGGTGGCTGGCACCGGCAACGGCTCGATTCACCGGGATCTGCTGCCATCGCTGATCGACGCCGCGGAAGCAGGACTGGTCGTCGTCCGCTCGAGCCGCACGGCCGACATTCGCGTGTCCGAAGGCGGGGCGGTCGACGATCGGGCGCTGGGGTTTGTCGCAGCGGGGACGCTCAATCCATACAAGGCGCGCGTGCTGCTGATGCTCGCATTGTCTTCAGGCGACGCGGTAGAAACCATCCGCGCTGCGTTCGCGAACTATTGAGCCTGGGGCTGCGTTGCAGCCAATCCGCGACGCAATCGGGCCACTTGCTCGCGTACATCGCCGATTGCGAGCGCATGCCGTCTATGGACCGCTTCGGCGTGTGTGGGCGGCAACGTTGTGTCGGTTTCGCCGCCGAATGCACGCATCAAATCGCCACAAGCCTGCGCGAACCTATTCAATCCCAGCATCTTCGCTGGGCCTTTGTTGTGGTGCGCGTATTGTTTGACACCGACGATGTCGCCCGTTTTGGCGGCTTGCCGATATTGGTCCAACGAGTTATCCAGACCTTCGTCAAATAGGTCCAGCAGTCGCTGCGCCATTAGACCGTCGCCGTTCGCAATCGATAATAAGTGCTTCAAGATCGCTTGCTCTTCGGGCAGCAGGCGATTGCCTGCACCGGACGGTGTCGGGCGGTTGACGGCTTGAGCGAGCGGACGATCGCTGTATTGCGCGTGCGGTGCTGCCTCTGTGTCCTGTATGTCTTGTGACGCCTGCCTGTCCTGCGTGACGAACGCAAGCTGGGAGAGGATGGCCGGCGTGGAGGCGGGTCCGTCGGTCTGCAGATGCGCACGAAGCCCGGCGAGGGTGACCGGTTTGACGAGTTGCGCGAGCATCCCGGAGCGAAGACAACGCTCGCGCGACGCCGCCGATGCATCGGCGCTATAGCCGATGACTGGAATCGACGGTCCTGGACGGCGGCAGATCGCCTCGGCAAGCGCGTATCCACTGATGTCCGGCATGTTGCAGTCGGTGATCACCGCATCATAGTCCCGTGCATCGAGCATTTCCAATGCGTCGCGGGCATGCGCTGCGGGCTCGGCGATAAGCCCCATCTGCGAGAGCTGCGTTGCCAGCAACAGGAGATTTGCTTCGTGGTCGTCCACGATCAA
>CAWUJR010000742.1:0-1880 GCA_963922375.1 uncultured Robbsia sp. | reverse complement strand
AGCGCGCAACGGGCGGCGATTCCGCCCGTGCGGCCAGTGGCCGACCTGGACCTCGATCGCTATGTCGGCGTCTGGTATGAAATTGCGAAATATCCAAACTATTTCCAGCGCAAGTGCGCGTCGGATACGCGCGCGATCTACCGCAAACGCGCCGATGGACTGATCGACGTGACCAATCGCTGCCGCACCGTCGACGGCAAGATCGACCAGGTGCAAGGCATCGCACGCCCGGATACCGCGCCGCCCTACCGGCCATCGCAACTCCAAGTGCGATTCGCCCCGAGCTGGCTCGGTTGGCTGCCGCTCGTCTGGGGGCGCTATTGGGTCGTCCTGCTCGATCCGGATTACCGTTACGCGGTCGTCAGCGAACCGAAACGGAAATATCTGTGGATCCTGTCACGAGACAAGCAAATGGACAACGCGACCTATCGGTTGATCCTGATGCGCATCCAGGCAATGGGGTTCGATACCGACAAAATCGTCCCGTCGCCTCAGCCGGGGCCGTAAACGCCGATTGACCGTTACAGCCCGAAAAATGCGACGCCGCCGGCCAGAATGCCGCATACGGCCACACCGACCGACAGGAATCGCAACCAGCGCTTACGCGTCAGCAGCGCTACCGCCGCCAGACCGATTGCAATTTGCGTCAACGTCGTTGCCTGTGCCCAGCGGTGATGCTGGTGCATCAGTGCTTCGCTGGACTTGTCGTCGATGGCCACCTGCTTCTCGATGGCTTCCGCCTGCGCGCGAATCGGCGCTTTTTCCTGCTTGTACTTCGTGATGTCGGCCTGAAACTTCGCTTCTTGCGCCGGATTGCCGGTCATCAGGGCCGCGCCCAATTCGGCCAGGTTCTGCTTCTCGCCTTTGGCCTGATAGTAGGCCCACTGATTCGCTGCCTCGGTCTTGCGGATAGCCGCTTCGTTCTTGAAGTACAACGCCTGGTTTTCGTTCGCACCGCTTTGATACGAGAAAATCGCGCCGATGCTCGCCAGGATCGCCGTCATGACGGCCATTCTCGCGGTGTTCGGATCGCTGTCGTGCGCACCCGCGTGCTCTACCGCGTGGTCGTGGGGACCATGAATTTCGTATTCGTCCGACATCGTCTTTGTGGAATTCCTCTATGATCGGTAAAACGTCTCAACCCGTACAATATCGCGACGCTGCAGCGCATATGGCGGCTGTGACACCATGCCGCGACGTCGGCCATGCGCCGTAGGCGTTAGCTGCAAGACCGGCCACTTCGCCGACGGCGCAGAATAGGTGGCTGTCGGCTGCAAGCTCGCTCGTCCTACCCTTGTCCCTCCAGGTTTCTTTCGTGAACGCCACGCCCCGCCAATCGGTTGACATCGCACCCTGGCAGCAAGCCTCCACCGGCATCATCATGCCCCATGCCATCGGGGATTCGATGTATTTGCTGGTGCTGCTGCGTAATTTGCTGCGTCGCGGCGACACGCTGACCCTCGTCGGCGGCGTTATCCATCCTTTACGCGAGTGGTTTCCGTATGCGCGCTTCGTGCCCGACCCGACACCCGACGAAGGCGATCGGCCGTTGCGTCGCTACGACCGTCTAGTCGAGATGTTTCCGCGCACGATCGCCGGCAAACTCGCCGGCGAACTGGCACCCGCGAAGCCGCTGCTGAAGCTGATCGACCTCCCCGCCTTCCAGCAACCGGTCCATATTCTTGAATCGATGCTCGCCATCGCGCAGGCCGATTTCGCGATGAGCGGCCCCCTACTGACGGACAACGGTATCTGCGCACCCGCGCATCTGCGTTTTCGCCGGGAGCCGAACCGTGTGATCATACATCCGGTCGCCAGCAATGATTTCAAGGCCTGGGATGCGCGATCGTTTGTGACATTGGCGCATCGATTGCAGCAAG
>CAWUJR010000741.1:0-1890 GCA_963922375.1 uncultured Robbsia sp. | reverse complement strand
CGTCGGCAGCGTGCGCAGCGCGTCGCGAATCGTGGCGCCCAGCGGCGCGGTCAATCCATGCAGTCGCGGCACATCCTTGCCGGCGAGCGCACTGAAAATCTCGTAAGCCTGTGCGGCCGCGTCGGGTGCCGACTCGAACAACGCACTCAAAATGCCGGCGTGGCCGAGATCCAGCCGCACATGACGCAAGCCCACCAGCGCGACGCTGTCGAGCAGCAGCTGCTGGATTTCGAGATCTGCCTCGATCCCGCCATGGCCGTACAGCTCTGCGCCGATCTGATACGGTTCCCGGGTCGCATGCAAACCGCGGGGCCGCGTCTCCAGTACGCTGCCAGCATAGCAAAGTCGCGTCACGCCCGAACGATTCAGCAAGTGAGCATCGATGCGCGAGACTTGCGGGGTGATGTCGGCGCGGACGCCCATCGTACGGCCCGACAACTGATCGACCAGCTTGAATGTGCGCAGGGCGAGGTCTTCACCGCCGCCTGCCAGCAGCGACTCGAGATATTCGAGCAACGGCGGCATGACCATTTCGTAGCCGTAGGCGCGAAACCGGTCCAGCAGTGTGCGGCGCAGATTTTCACTTTTCCGCGCCTCCGAAGGCAACACATCCGCGATGCTTTCGGGCAACAACCAAATCGACATGGTCGATATCCTTTGAATAAGAAGCGCCGGACGTGCCAAGGCCGTCCCGCTCCGCGAAGCAGGTCGCAATTCTACGGAAAGTTACACCTTCTGTGGGAATTCCGTGCGGTTATCGGTCAATATGGCCGGCACCGTCCAGATCAGCGTCACGCGACCCGGCGATGCCGGGTTGCTGCGTGAGTTAACGCGAAGGCGCTGTGCGAGGCGTGGCTGCGCCACCATCCGGCGAGCGCAGATACTTGAAGAAAGGCGTATTCGGATCCGCAACGATGATGTCGTTTCGGTTGCGGAACGCCGTCCGATAGGCCTGCATGCTCTTGTAGAACTCGTAAAAGCCGGGATCGCGACCAAACGCCGCGCTGTAGATCGACGAGGCTTTCGCGTCCGCCTCTCCCATCACTTGCTGCGTCTGCGCATAGGCGGTGGACAGGATCACTTCGCGCTGGCGATCGGCGTCAGCACGAATCTTTTCCGCCTCGGCCGCGCCGGTCGAGCGCAGTTGATTCGCGACTTGCTTGCGCTCGGCTTCCATCCGGCGATAGACGGACTCGCTGATCTCCGCCAACAGGTCGACCCGCTTCAAGCGCACATCGACGATCTGGATGCCGATACCGGCGGCATCCTTCTCGACTTTGCTGCGCACCGCCTGCATGACGACTTCGCGCTCGTTGGATACCACCTCATTGACCGTACGCTTCGCGAACTCCTCGTTCAACGCAGCGCGAATGATCTGCCGCAACCGGTCCTCGGCCAGCGAGCTGTCGCCCTTGAACGAGATGTAGTATTGCAGCGGATCCGTGACGCGCCATTTGACGAACAAATCCACCAGCAGATTTTTCTTCTCGGCGGTGATGTAGCGGTCCGGCTCGGCGTTATCGATTGTCTGAATCCGTTTGTCGATGGTGACCACGCGCTCGAACGGCGGCGGCAGCTTAAAGTACAGCCCCGGTTCACTGACCACCCGTTTGACCGCGCCCAACGCGAACACGATCGCAAAACGCCGTTGATCGACCACAAAAAACATCGATGACGCCAACGTCAGCACGACCACCAGCGCCACGATCGCGGCAATTATTCTATTCATCTAATCGGCCCCTTATCGTACGTCTTGCAGCGATTCACTGCGATCGCGGCTTCGAAACACGCTGCGCGAGCGCATGGGGTCATCGTCGCTGCTGATGCGTGGCGACGGCAAATCGCTGTCTGTGGTCACCGCATCGGACGCGCTATTTGCGCTCCCCGCAG
>CAWUJR010000740.1:0-1890 GCA_963922375.1 uncultured Robbsia sp. | reverse complement strand
ATGCCGCTGTCGCTGGCCGCCTCATTGGACGACGGCATCGATCTGCAACGCCTGGTCGAATCGTGTGTCGCGCTGCATGCGTCGCTCGCCATCGACAAGGGCGTGGACCTGGGCATCGAAGACGTGAGTCCGGTGCGCATCGACGGCGATGCCGAATCGTTGCGCGTGATGATCGGTAATCTGCTCGATAACGCGGTCAAGTACACACCCGGGGGCGGGCGCGTCGATGTGTCGATGGGTCGACGCGGCGCGCATGCATTTGTCGATATTATCGATACGGGACCGGGGATTGCGCCCGAGGAACGACAACGCGTATTCGATCGCTTCTATCGCTCGCCGCAGGCTCTGGAGCCGGTGCAGGCATCCACGCAAACATCATCCGCGCATGAAGCGGCTGCGGCGCGTGCGACCGCGCCACAAGGGAGCGGGCTGGGCCTCGCGATCGTCAAGCGCATTGCCGATCGGCATCGCGCGCAGATCGTGCTGGCGGACCGTCCCGATGGCAACGCCGGTCTCCACGTCACGGTCCTGTTCGCTTTAAGACTCACTTAAGCGACGCTCCGTACTCTTGGTGTCATAGCAGCAAGATAGCTTAAGGATAGTTCAGCATAGGTTAAGGAGTGGGCGATGAATCAACGTACGTTCAAGCGCAGTGCCATGGTCAGCGTGTTGGCGCTCGCGATCGGTGGCGGTTATCTGGCCGGCACGCGTCACTACGATGCGCAACTGGTGCAACCGGCGCAGGCCGCACCGATGATGCCCGCCGAAGCCGCAGCGAAAACCGGTATTCCCGACTTTTCCGGGCTGGCTGAAACCTACAGCCCGGCGGTCGTGAATATCAGCGCGAAGCACGAGGTCAAGGCCTCCGCGGGCGGCAGCGGGCAATCGCAGCAGCAACTGCCGATCAGCCCCGACGATCCGTTCTATCAGTTCTTCAAGCATTTTTACGGCGACGTGCCGCATCAGCAGGACGATGAACCCAGTACCAGTCTGGGTTCCGGCTTCGTCGTCAGCCCGGACGGTTATATCCTCACGAACGCCCACGTGGTCGAAGGCGCGAACGTGGTCACCGTGAAACTGACCGACAAGCGCGAATTCCGCGCGAAGGTGGTCGGCGTCGACAAACCGACAGACGTGGCCGTCTTGAAGATCGACGCGAAGAATCTGCCGATCGTGAAAATCGGCGATCCGGGCAGAAGCAAGGTCGGTCAATGGGTGGTGGCGATCGGTTCGCCGTACGGCTTTATCAATACGGTGACGTCCGGCATCATCAGCGCGAAATCGCGCTCGCTGCCCGACGATACCTATGTGCCGTTCATCCAGACCGACGTGCCGGTGAATCCGGGTAACTCCGGCGGTCCGCTGTTCAACCTGGACGGCGAGGTGATCGGCATCAACTCGATGATCTACAGCCAGACCGGCGGCTTCCAAGGGTTGTCGTTTGCGATCCCGATCAATGTCGCAATGAAGGTGAAGGATGCGCTGGTCAAGGATGGTCACGTGAGTCGCGGCCGGATCGGTGTCACGATCCAGGAACTGAATCAGACGCTCGCGAACTCGTTCGGCTTGAAGAACACCAATGGTGCGCTGGTCGCATCGGTCGAATCGGGCGGTCCGGCAGCCAAGGCGGGTGTGAAGCCGGGCGACGTGATCCTGTCGGTGAACGGTCAACAAGTCGACGATTCGTCGTCGGTACCGGCCGAAGTCGCCGACATCCATCCGGGATCGAAGGCAGAATTGAAGGTCTGGCGTAACGGCGAAAGCAAAACGCTGGAGGTGACCGTCGGCAATCTGAGCGATAAGAAGCAAGTCGCCAGTGCAGACAGCCCGTCCGCACCGCAAGGTCGACTCGGGGTCGCCGTGCGACCGCTGACGCCGGACGAGCGGAGC
>CAWUJR010000739.1:0-1892 GCA_963922375.1 uncultured Robbsia sp. | reverse complement strand
CGCGCGGGCGCGCCGTCGGAAGCGCTTCGAACGTCGCGCAGGGATCGGCGGCTCGCCCTGTTCGGCAAGTTTTGATCCTGCTAACGCGTTCGTCCCTGTCATCCAGATGGGGTGCGAATGCGTTACAGCGCAATACACTACGCCGCGCAAGAACGATTTTTTCATTATTATGGCGTAGAAGGATGTCATTGCTGCCGCGGGACGGCATGTTTCGAATGGCCTGGGCATCTACAATTGGCACGGCTTTCGGAGGCAGGAAAAGTGCAAACCGAACATGTTCCACCGCTACCGTGGCGCCTTGAGGATATCGATTTCGACAGTATCGATCCTGAAGTGGCCGCGAAAAACGAGGACCTCGTTGTGCTGTTGTGCGCATCGTCGTTCATCGAGAGCGGATCGGATCTCTACAGTAGTAATCTGTCGCTTTATTTTAAGGGCGACGAAGATGTCGAGCATTGGCTCAATACGCATTGGGAAGTGGAAGAGTTACAGCATGGCCGCGCGTTGAAGCGCTATATATCGCATGTCTGGCCCGATTTCGATTGGGATGAGTCATTCAAGCGGTTTTTTGTCGAATATTCGAAAACCTGCAAAGTGGAGGATTTCGAGAAAACGCGTGCGCTTGAAATGGCGGCCCGTTGTGTCGTCGAAACGGGTACGGCGACGCTTTATCGGGCAATTAACGAAACGACCGATGAACCGATTCTGAAATTGTTGACTGCCAATATCCGCTCGGACGAGGTACGGCACTACAAGCATTTTTATAATTACTTCAAGCGGTATAACGCAGTGGAGAAAAACGGGCGTCTGAAAGTATTAGGTGCGCTGGTGCGTCGGGTCGTCGAAATCAAAAGCGAAGATTCAGACATCGCGCTGCGTCACGTGTACGCGGAACGTTATCATCGGGAAGCAATCGACAGTCCGCATTACCGTGAGATGAGCAAGCGCGTGAATGCATTGGTCAAGCGCAAGCTTTCTGCCGACATGTGCATCAAGATGCTCTTGAAGCCACTCGATCTCCCCACGCGCGTGCAGTCCGGTATTCATTATCCGCTTGCGAAGATTACGCAACATGTGTTCTTCCGCTGAGCCGGTCAGCCGATCAGCCGCCTCTGTCGTGCCGGCCGCGCCTGCGACGGCGTCGAAAGTGTTTTTCGACCTGTTTGATGCAGAGGTGATGGCGGCGTTCGACGGTCGCTTGGACGGCGGATCCGGGGAGGGCTTTACGGCATCGCTGGTCAGCTGCGACGCGCAGGGCTGGCCCGTGACCGCGCTGTTGGGACCCGGCGAGATATTGGCGATAGATCGCCATCGTCTGATAGTGGCACTCTGGCCCGCTTCTCGCGCCAACCGCCATCTTGCCGCCACGCGGCAGGCAAGTCTCGATTTCGTGCTCGCGACGCGCTTCTACCAGTTAAGGCTGCGTGTGGAGCGCTCCGACGATATCAACGGCCTCACGCTGCATCGGATGGTGCTGGTGGAAGGCGAGACGCAGACGGTGCCTTATGCGTCGCTGACTACCGGCATTAGGTACACGCTGGATCGAGAGGAAGAAACGATCGCGCGCTGGCGAGAGCAGGTAACGCTGATGCGGGACGCAGCAAAAAAGGCATGACCGCAAAGCGGCCATACCTTTTTTAATGACGACTTGACCCGGGGGGCAACGGCTAACCGGCCGGTTTGGTACCGGATGCCGCCGATGCCGGGTGCGGTGTACTTCGCGTCCAACCACCCAGTAGGCGGGCGCTGGGTGGTTGGACGCGCGTCGGCTTTTACTTCGAACGGTTACCGCTGCTTATCGCTACGATTGCCGCCTCGGTTGCCGCCCGTGAGGCCGCCGCCATTCCCGCCCCCCGCACCGTTGCCGAGCAATGCGGCGGTGCGGCTCGTGC
>CAWUJR010000738.1:0-1896 GCA_963922375.1 uncultured Robbsia sp. | reverse complement strand
GGTCGCGCCTGATTGGCGCACCGTTCCACCCGCGCCGCGGGGCGTCGGTTACAGGCACGGCATTTCACGATATGATATGCGGTGCCCGTTCACTCCCCAGGTATCCATGAGCGACCCCAGCACCTCGCCCGCAGCGGCAGCCCTCACGGACAGCGTCGGCGCGGCTTCCCCTACGAAGACGTCGATTCAGGTCATCGACCGAATGATGCGACTGCTTGATGCGCTGGCGTCCCACAGCGAATCGGTCAGCCTGAAGGAGCTTGCCCATCTCACCGGTCTGCACCCGTCCACCGCGCATCGCATATTGAACGACATGCTGCTCTGCCGGATGGTCGATCGCGCGGAACCGGGCGCCTATCGACTGGGGATGCGCCTGTTGGAACTCGGCAATCTCGTGAAGGCACGGCTATCGGTGCGGGAAACGGCGATTGGTCCCATGCGCGAGCTGCATCGACTCACCGGTCAGACGGTCAATCTCTCGGTGCGCCAAGGCGACGAGATCGTCTACGTGGAGCGCGCGTATAGCGAGCGCTCCGGCATGCAGGTCGTGCGGGCGATCGGCGGCCGGGCGCCGCTGCATCTGACATCGGTCGGCAAGCTGTTTCTGGCCAACGACGAGATGACGCGCGTACGCACTTATGCCACACGCACCGGCCTGGCTGGACATACCGCGAACAGCATTACCGACATTGGCAAGCTCGAACACGAACTGCAATGGGTGCGTCAGCACGCCTGTGCGCGCGACAATGAAGAACTGGAGGTGGGCGTGCGCTGCATTGCTGCCGGCGTGTATGACGACGCTGCCCGGCTCGTCGCCGGGTTGTCGCTGTCTGCACCGGCAGACCGACTACAGGAAGCATGGATCGCGCAGTTGAGCGACACCGCGATGCGAATCTCGCATGCGCTCGGCCATTTCCCCGACCGACGCCGCGATCAGCCGGGACGGCAGGAAGCGAACGAAAGCCGTCACGAACGTCAGGACCATCAAGATCCTGACGTTCGTCCGACCCGTCACGTGCCCGAGTGACCCGTGTCGGCGCTGGTCAGACGTTGAATCGCACCGGTCTGGATCAGCCAGTTACGCACGCGTTGCGCATCGGCGACGCGCGAATACTTGCCGACGGAATCCAGCAATACCATCACGACGGGGCGCGAATGGATCGTGGTCAACATGACCATGCACTCGCCCGCCTCATTGATGAAACCGGTTTTCTGCAGACCGATTTCCCAGGCCGAGCTGTGCACCAACGCATTCGTGCTCGCGTAATGCAACCGCGCACGGCCGGTATCCACATCATACGATTCCGATGTCGAAAACTCGCGGATCAACGGGTACTGGTATGCGGCTTCGACCATCTTGACCAGATCGTGCGCGGTCGAGACATTGTGGAAGTCGAGACCCGTCGGATCGCCGAAATGCGTGTCGTTCATGCCGAGATCGTGCGCTTTCTTGTTCATCGCTGCCACGAATGCCGGTCGGCCGCCGGGGTAGTAACGGCTCAACGCCGCTGCGGCCCGGTTTTCAGACGACATCAGTGCGATGTGCAGCATGTCCTCACGCGACAGCTTCGAGCCGACGGACAGGCGCGAACCGGAACCCTTCTCGTAGTCGCGATCTTCGTCGGTGACCATCAGCGTGTCGGTCAGCGGCATCTTCGCATCTAACGTGACCATCGCCATCATCAGCTTGCTGATCGAAGCGATCGGTACGACTTGCGTCGAGTTCTTGTCGATCAGCGCTGCCGACGTACTTTGATCGATCACATACGCGACCGACGAACGCAGGGCGGGACCGTCCTGCAATTCGCGCATGCCGAACGGATGGGCCGGCGCAATCGCGTGCGATGGCGTGAACGCCACCGAATGCAATGTGCCGTGATGGCGACCGTGCCGGCG
>CAWUJR010000737.1:0-1899 GCA_963922375.1 uncultured Robbsia sp. | reverse complement strand
GCAACGCCATCACGAGCGCGCGCGCGGCATGCGGATAATGGGTGACGAAGCCGCGCGTACTGGTCAGCACTTTTTCAGGATGATCGGGCCAGACGCTATCGGTGGTGCACCACGTCACACCGGCCCCATTCGACTCGGCCAGTGCGCTCCAGGGCTCGCCCGCGCAGAAACCGTCCAATTCGCCTGCCAACATCGCCGCAGCCATCTGCGGCGGCGGGATCACGACCGTGTCGACCGCACGTAACGGATCGATACCCTGCGCGGCCAGCCAGTAATACAGCCACATGGCATGCGACCCCGTCGGAAACGTATGCGCGAAGACGGGCCGCGGTAGCGTGGGGTCGGCCAACACGTCGCGCTCGGCGAGTGCGCGCGACAACGTGATCGCTTGTCCGTTCTGATTGAGCGTCATCAGTACCGCCATCGGATGCTGCGGGCCGCCAATACCCAGCTCCACGCCGTAAGCGAGCCCTGCGAGCGCGTGGGCCGCGTCCAGTTCTCCGGAAAGCAGCTTGTCGCGCACAGCGGCCCATGAAGGCTGCCGACAAAGCTCGATACGAATGCCGTAGCGCTCGTCGAAGCCCATTTCCACCGCGGCCACGAGCGGCGCACAATCCGACAGCGGCACGAAGCCGACGCGCAGCACGCGCTTTTCCGGCGCGTCGCTCCCTTCGAAGCGAGGTCGATCGCGCTCACCACCGGTCGAAGACAGGGGCGTCGCGTGGCCCCCGGGAGAAGACGCCGCAGACGATGGCATAGGGGAGCTTGTCGAGTGGGTCATGAGGGAGTCACGGGGTTCGTGAAGAGAGGTATGAGGCGGTGCATGAATAGAGGCATGCAGCGGTGCCGAGGCGGACAGGACGCCGACGTAAGGCGGACGCGGGGCGGACGTGCAGCCAACATCAGGTCGACATGCAGCGCTCATCCGTTGGCCTTCAGCTCAACAGATCGGAGACGGCGATCAACTGGCGCGCGATGTCGACGATTTTGGCACCTTGCTGCATCGCGCTGCTGCGCATCAAATCAAACGCGGCCTCTTCCGTGCACGCCTTGCGCGCCATCAAAATGCCTTTGGCGCGCTCGATCAGCTTCCGATCTGCCAGCTTCTGCTCGGCCTCCGCAAGCCGGCGTTTGAGTCGCGACTCCTCGTCGAAGCGGGCGCGCGCCACTTCCAGAATCGGTGCGAGCCGCTCGGGAGCGAGCCCATCGACCACATAGGCCGTCACACCGGCACCCACCGCCGCACGAATCACTTCGGTACTGCCCGCGGCAGAGAACATCACGACCGGCCGTGGTGCGGCGGCATTCATCACCGCCAATTGCTCGAGCGTGTCGCGGGCCGGCGATTCGGTATCGATGATCACGACATCAGGACGTTCGGTCTCTACCGCATGCAACAACGCCCGTGCAGACACCACCTCGGCGATGACCTGATAGCCCGCCGCGACGAGCGCGGCGCGCATGCCTGCTATCGATCGATCGGTGTCCGCCGCGAGCAGCACCCGAAGCACCGTCAACGACCGGTCGAGGAGGCGTGTGGGGCGGACCCGGCCTCGCCGTTGGCCGCCTGAGCGACGATGTCGTGGCGCAACGCCGCGCTTGCCGCGAACAATGCTTTTTCGATACCCGGCTCGAACGTCCAGTGCCCGGATGCGTTGACGATATTCAAGCCGGCATTCGGCCAGGCTTTCGATAGCAACAGTGCCTGCTCGGCCGGACAGACCATATCGAAGCGCCCGTGCACGATCTGGCACGGATGGTCGGCCAGCACCGACATGCGCCCGAGAAAGTCCGGCGCAGGCAAATCCGTCGCCATGTAATGATGTTCGAGTAGCGCCATCGACACCGCGCGACGCTGGCTGTCGAGGCAGGCGCGTGTAGTCCATTGACGGGTGTTCT